>NZ_JBFUHM010000011.1:0-123668 GCF_056402395.1 Peribacillus sp. P4_B1 | reverse complement strand
GGTGAGCTTTTGCCATTGATTGTCCAGAATATTGTTTTGGACCACCTAATGCAAAACTAATAAATTTTGTCTGATGACTGCGTTGTTTTTCCATATCCGTTTTTTCAAAAAAATGATTAACTGTATCATCCTTAAGCACCAACTCGTAAAAATAGTCCACAACTTTTGCTATCGCTTCTTCTCCACCAATTTTTTCATAAAGTGTTTGATCCATATATACACTCCTACTTTGTAATTAATATAAGTATTTTCTGCAGAAAATTCATTTTTATTCCATATACTTTTGTAAGTAATATTAGGATGTCGATAGAAAATCCAATTGCTAGTGAAAACAAACTGTTAAAACCCCAAACAATTCCATGCGTTTTCGCCTTACCTAAATGGGTAGTGTATTATAGAAGCATGAGTATGATAAACGTCTCTCTATAGGAGGAATGTTCATGAATCCGGTCATTTTATTTGATGGTGAATGCAACTTTTGTGATTCGAGTGTCCAGTTCATTATAAAGCGGGATCCGCAGGGGCTTTTTTATTACGCTTCGCTTCAAAGTGAGGCGGGTCAAGAGCTGCTGAAGAAATACGATGCTCCCGCAGATATAGATAGCATGGTTCTGATCGAAAAGGACAAGGCCTACTATAAATCGTCTGCAGCCTTGAGGATTTGCCGCCGCTTACAAGGGGCATGGAAATTGCTTTACGGTTTCATCATCGTTCCAAGCTTCATCCGAAACATCGTTTATGACTTCATTGCCAAGAACCGTTACAAATGGTTCGGAAAGAAAGAAGAGAGCTGCATGCTGCCATCGCCAAGTGTTCGAAAGCGCTTTTTATAAAAGGCTCTTTTCGTAAAGATTGTTGTTTTTAAAACGAAACTTTTAAGGTTGATTGGAGCGGAAGTGCGAGACTCCTGCTCGAGCAGCGGGACAGGTGGACCCCACAGGCGTTTACGCCGAAGGAGGCTCACCGCCCGCACCAAGGAAAGCGAGCATCTGGAGGGGAAATCAACCACAACTCACTACCTGGTAAATATAATTGAGGTTGTAGCCTTGAAATAAAGTTTGATCAAATTAATACAAGAAACCTTGATAAATGAATAAAAAAAATAGAAAGGGCATGTTTTGATTGATCAAAACATGCCCTTATACTATTTAATTGGATTATTCTTTTATAAAAAGGATTGATCATTCTTGGTTATTAAGAATGCTGGCAAATCTTACTGAACACCATTAGTTAATCGACCAATGTTCTCGACTTCMACAACGACCWCATCCCCCGAWTTAATCGRGCAGCTGCCAGATGGTGAACCCGTRGCCAAAATGTCACCTGGCTCCAGCGTCATCACCTGYGAAAGCCAGCTGATTAAAAACGGAATGCTTAGAGACATTTGATTGGTATTCCCGTCTTGGACAACGCGGCCGTTTAATGTGGTCACAATTCTCAAATTTGTAGGATCTACCCCGGTAACGATGCACGGCCCCAAAGGTCCGAATGTATCAAATCCTTTGCCCCGCGTAAACTGTGGATCTTTTTTKGTAAGRTCTCTTGCTGTGACGTCATTAAATATCGTGCAACCGAACACATAATCAAGCGCATCTTCTTCTTTGATGTTTTTTCCGCGCTTTCCWATGAYMAGGGCCACTTCCCCTTCAAGTTCCACTTGGTTGGATAGATCGTTTGGAGGAAGGATGATTTTCTCTTTGTCTGCAATAAGCGAAGATAATGGCTTTAGGAATAGAAATGGTTCTACAAGGTTTGCCTCTCCCCCTGTTTCCTTTGCATGACCTGCATATGTCCAGCCGAAATTAACCACTTTCGAAGGTTTTACAGGTTCCAGAATTTTTACGTCACTATATTTCAGCTCTACCCCGTCATACTTTATTTCCTTGTTGACAAGTTCAGCAAAACTGCTAGACAGTTGTAATATCATCTCATCCTCAACAATACCGTAGTGTATGTTTCCTTGTTGATTCTGATAGCGAACTATTTTTTGCGTTTTTTGTAGCACATGCATTATGAATAAACTCCTTTGATGTAAGGTATACTGACCTCAGATAATATAAAATTCGGGTCTCCATAATCGGAAATGAAGACTTCCAACTCCATTATAACCGAAAAGCACAATAAAACTGAAGTTTAGCGCCCAAATACAATTAAAGTCCCCTTTAGTTAAGGAAGAAATATCAAATAAAAAACAAGAACTGTATGGATTAAACAGTCTTTTTTTATCTTTTCCCATTTATGTCGCAGTATGTGTCACATGTGATATATATAGCCCAGTTTTTCTTATTAAACCATCCTGCCCCGATTGTTGCATAAAGAAAAGGAGCTGCTGATCAGCTCCTGAAGTAACGCGCCTGTTAGCTCATGAAGAGGATATATTTTTTATCGCGAGATTAGATATTTTTCTTTGTATATTTGACTTAATTCACTCCATACATCAAATTTATTACCATCTAAATCATAAAAAACAAAGTTTCTCCCCGTGTGACCTCTGTTTTCAATTCCTCCAACTGTTATTTCTTAAGCGTTTAACCCATTAACTTCAAATGTCATAGAAAAGTGTTCTTCACCGTAAATATCATAAAAATTGGAGCTTTGGTTTCCTTTAGATTTAACAAGAAAAAAACTTTGGTTTGCAAAATTAAGAATTGCTTTGTCTGCATCTTTATAACTTAACACCTACATACCAATCGAAGCACTATATCAGTAACTGGTATATAAGTGGTGCCTACCCTTAATAATTTTTCATTCATCAAATTGTCCTTTGAAACTTAATTACACCAAACACACTTTGCAATGTGCTGTGATGGGCATTTCCATGGGACAATGGTTGAATAACATAAGAAACCGAGGGAATGGTTCATTCCCCCGGTCATTTATTAGTTCTACTTGATTTTTCATTCTATATTAACGGCGGCTTTTTTCCCCGCCCTTGCGTCCTGCTTCTTCCCGGCTCATTTTTCCATTACTGGAACCGTCAGAGCTGCCGTCGCCATCTCGTTGATTGGCACGTGCCTCTCCGCCTTTTTCACCGATTTCCTGATAGAACTCCTTGCCATGACTGTCGGATGTCGCTTCTCCGCCTTTTTGGCCAATCTCTTGATAGAATTCCTTATCATGATTTTCGGCTGTTGCTTCTCCGCCTTTTTGGCCAATCTCTTGATAAAATTCCTTATCATGATTTTCGGATGTTGCTTCTCCGCCTTTTTGGCCAATCTCTTGATAGAATTCCTTATCATGATTTTTGGCTGTTGTTTCTCCGCCTTTTTGGCCAATCTCTTGATAGAATTCCTTATCATGATTTTTGGCTGTTGTTTCTCCGCCTTTACGTCCTGCTTCTTCACGATTCATTTTACCATTGTTGTTAGTCATTAAAAATCCCTCCTTATTATTTGGATTTTCCATGAACTAGCTACATGTGTCATATACCCGCTGGAGCGGTTATAAAACTAGAATCTGCTAAATACTTCAGGTCGCTCCTTCTATTTAACGGCGACTCTTTTCCCCGCCATTAAGTCCTGCTTCTCCCAGCTCATTTTTCAATCATTGGACCCGTCAGATTTGCCGCCATCACGTTGATTGGCACGTGCCTCTCCGCCTTTTTGGCCAATTTCCTGATAGAATTCCTTATCATGATTTTCGGAAGTGGCCTCTCCACCTTTTTGGCCAATCTCCTGGAAAAATTCCTTATCATGATTTTTTGCTGTCGCTTCCCCACCTTTGCGGCCAGCTTCTTCCCTGCTCATTTTTTCATTGTTGTTAGTCATTAAAATTCCTCCTTATTATTTGGATTTTTCATGAACTAGCTACAGTTTTATGTATACCCGATAGTTTGGAAATAAAACTAGAATCTATTAAAACTTTTCCATTTCAATTAGGAAAAGCATCATGAATGTTATCACTCATGATGCTCCCCGCTTTTCCTTAACCAGACTTCGGAATCCCTTCTCGCAAGCGATCTGGCAGCTCTACAAGGGTTTCATTCAAAGTATCCAATTTTGTTTCAATCCTATGAAGCAAATAAAGGGTAACAATGATCGGGAACCCAATATCACTGACAAATGGCAGGATTTGATCCACTTGTAATTCACCTCTCTTCCGGGGTGTCCTAAAAAGATGCCCTTCCCGTTCGTTAGATCAGTTCCACTTCCTCGACATTCCGCTCGACAATTCGCGCTGCTTTCAAATCGACGAAATTTCCGGAAGATGCAACGAACACATTCCCCGCAATCAGTTGTTCCATTGCCAGTTTAATCGTATTAACATTGACCGGCTTCGGATTATCAACGGAAATCGTCGCTGTCTTCCCTTCCTCCGTAACGAAAATCATTTCCAGTACTTTAGCCATTTCAAATCACCTCCCCCCTCTTCCGACATCGTTCCAAAAGTCGATTAACCAATCAATGAACTTGTATCCACTCGAGTCACTTCCCCCATTGGATAATTCTGCACGCTTGCGATTGCAACAGCTGTCGAAAATAGCTGGTCCGCCGTTGCCTCAACCTTGATGTTCGAAAATGACCTCCGCTTGAAAACAAGAGCCCCATTTTCATTTAACCCCGTCTCAAAATCAATCCGCAACGTACTTGATACTGGAATCTGCTTTGCCATGCCACTCACCCCCTTTCACACTCTATATAAACTTTTTCGGGATGAAAGTAGCATGGTCTTGAAAATTTCTTCAGGAAAACGAATCAAAAGCCGCCCATCATTTGAGCAGCTTTTTATCGGTATATTAGTTTTGACTTTCAATGATAATTTCTGTTACATCTCCAAAAATTAAAGCGGCATATTTACCTGGCCGTCTGGTTCAAAGATTCATTTTGTTTTTTCCACGCATGTTAGATGTAATGCAAATCGTAACCTGCATTTCCATTTGAAACGGTAAAACCGGGGTATCGGATAGCATAAGTTCCGTTCTCCAATTTTCAACAATGCATTAGATCAAGATGTACTTGTTAAGAATGATAAAGTCAAAAAATATTCATCTTAGATCAGTTGGGAACAAAAACACAATCAGGAAAGAACTTTACAATTTATACCGGATTAAGTAAAGAACAAAGCCCTATCGTTAAAACACAAACTAGTGAGGTAAGTCCTCACTGGAGTTTATTTCTATATAGAATCTGCTAAATAGCTTTTTCCATCCATAGTTTAAATACGGGGGACATTTTAGCCGTTTTTTATATTTGAAATTCATTTCATTTTATCTTCCCTTTAAATTACTTTTTTATAACTGACAAGTTTCATTTTTTTTTGGCGAAGTTAAATTGCATTTGGCTTTAAATGGCACGTCATGTTCTCCTTTTCTGGGAAATAATAATTACGAAAGGAAGTGGATGTTGGATGTCATTAGAATGGTTTGACAGAGTAAGCGGGGAATTGCAGGATCATCTTAAATCAATTTGTGAAAAATATGACCGCAATGGCAGCATGATCGTGGAACGCGGGTCTAAGCATCCACGCATCGAATTTTATACAGAGCTGGACGACAATGAGAGGGATTACTTTTCCACGCTGTTTTTTGATCCGCATAATGAGGAATTTTATATGGAATCCTTCGAGCCGGATTTAGGGCAGATTAGCAAGGTGATCCTTTCAGATATTGAAGATATCGTCGATGCTGTCCATGAGAGCTTCCATAATTACCTGGAAGAGGATGACACCGATTATGAATATGACCTGGATGATGAATATGATGAATCGTATGATTCAGACGGCGGCGGAGATTCCGATATATACGAAATCGATGTAGATTGGGAAACGCCTGAAGTTACAGCCTATATCCAGGATAATGAAGTGGAGGTCACCTACCAATTCGGGATTGTGCAGGAAACGGGTGATGGAGTGCTGAAACGGATCAATCGGATTCGGACAGCGGATGATGACCTGATAAAGGATGAAACAAATTTCATTTTCAGCAAGGAAGAAGCTAGCACGATCATCGCCATGATAGCCAGTCATATGGATTCACTTAGTGAAATGGAATAAAAAAACCAACAAAACCTTGTCCATGATCATCATGGACAAGGTTTCATTATATAATAATCAGTTCATATACTTCCGACAATTGAGAGACCCGTTCCGTATCACTGACTTCCTTTGCATGCTTAATTTCTTGAGGAAGAATATGGTTAAGGAGTCTGGCTTCTTTACCACTTAGCTTATTGACGAGCTCTTCTTCTGAATGAAAGTGTCCGCTTTTGATTTTATTATAAATTTCCTGCGCTTCAGGATATTGGTCTGTATAGTTAGACAATATCTCACGTAAGTAACCGATTGTACGATCCATCATACCATCCCTCTCGAATGTTAGATTTTTGCTTACAGCTCCACCTATAACTTCCCCCATTTTTTGTTGATACATTCCTAAAAAAAAGATATCCAAGTCAATGGATACCCCTAATCAGTCTTCCTCCCAAAACAAATCATCCAATGTACGCGATAATGCCTTACAAATACCCACGCACAAACTCAATGAGGGGTTATACTTCCCGGATTCAATCAATCCTATCGTTTGCCTGGAAACGCCGACAATCTTGGCCAGTTCATCTTGTGACAAGTCCTTTTCTACTCTCGCCAGCTTCAGTTTTATATTTTTCAAAGGATTCGCACCTACAATTTCTTATTATCTTCGCTATTTTTCATTCCGATTTTCTTCGCTAGCAAGTATATACCACCAAAAAACAGAAGTAAAATCGGCAAATAGATCATAACTGAAACAAACGATACCAATATAAAATACCATAGACCCTGGGAACTGCTATCCGCATAGGATACAGCACTATTCACCCCCAAAAATGTAGCGATGATGAGGGCTAAAGCAACTGCACCAAAAATGGTCTTCCTGCTCATCGGTGTTTTGCTAGTCCGGTCATGCATTTCCACTTCATCCCAGAGTACACCTAAGAAAATGGAACGAGCTAAGTAATACAGCCCTCCTGCAACGATGATCACGAATTCCAGATATAACTCCCCGCTGCCTGCACCATATTTATATAGTTTGAAAAGTGCACTCACCAGGCAAATGGTTAAGATGACGTGATACATTTCTTTATAAATTTTATTTCTTACATGCTCAACCCGCTCATCCTTGATCTTTTTCGTTCGTTTAAATAAATCCATCAACAATCGACCTCCATTTAATTCCATTACTCACTCTTATTATATGATTTATTTTACTTTTTGCAATATATATATTGCATTTTATAATTTATAAATGTCAAAAGGTATAAAAAAAGGGATCCACACGTCAAGTATGGATTCCTTTTATGGTTTTACTCGTAAGTTTTGGGGATTTACTCGTGAATTTTAAGCATTTACTCGTGAATTCTAAGCATTTACTCGTGAATTTTAAGCATTTACTCGTGAGTTTTGGAGTTTTACTCGTGAATTACCTTGGCAATTATTCTTCATTAAGATGATAGCAAAGTTGAACAACGCCAGAGGAAAATCTTTTTGTATCAACCAGTTTTAGATTCAATCTCTCCTTCATGTCAATAAACAAAGGTTTTCCTTCCCCTAAAACAACAGGGTGAACAGATAACCTAAATTCATCAACCAGCCCAAATCTTATAAAAGATGTAATAAGACTTGCCCCGCCATAAAGCCAGATGTCTTTACCAGGCTTTTTCTTTAATTTATTTACTTCTTCAACAATATTATCATTAATGATTGTTACTTTATTATCCTTGCTTTTTTTTGTTTTGGAAAACATGAATTTTTCTTTGCCATGTACTAATTTCCACATTTCTTTTTCAGTATCGGATACCTCATTTTCTGGAGTATATTGTCCCCATAAATCATAGCTCTTTCTCCCATAAAAAATTGTATCAATATCATTTAAGAAATCAATGAACCCCATTTCAGGGTCCATAATGCACCAGTCAATTTCTCCTTTCGGCCCTTCAATAAATCCATCTAAAGTAACGGCTAAATCTAAAATTATTTTTCTCGGTCTTTCGTTAATGGTCATACTTTTAGCTCCTTTGTCTTATAGAATGTCCCTTGGATTTCGACCGCTAAGCGATACACTTGCCCCTGACCGATGCCGGGCTTTTAAGCATTCATTTAAAAGTTTCTTCCGTTTCGCTTACATAGTTTTATATTACAGCTTCCAACATAGTATTAAAAGATTGAATCAAAAAATTAAGGAGGCTCGCTATGAAAGCAATGGTATGCACAAAATACGGTTCACCCGATGTACTGGAACTCAAAGAGGTAGCAAAGCCTTCTCCCAAGGATAACGAAATACTGGTAAAGGTCCATGCGGCAACAGTTGCTTCAGGGGACATAAGAGTCCGGAGTTTCAAGAGCCCTTTCTTGTTATGGCTGCCGATGCGAATCTTCCTGGGTCTTAGAAAACCGCGAAAATCAATACTGGGAGTGGAGCTGGCCGGGGAGATAGAGGAAACGGGGATGAATGTGAAAAAATTCAAAAAAGGCGACCAGGTTTTTGCCATGACTGGAATGAATTTTGGTGCCCATGCCGAATACACATGCTTACCTGAAGACGGGGCAATGGCAATTAAGCCTGTCAATGTGACCTATGAGGAAGCCGCCGCCATATCTTTTGGAGGAACGACAGCCCTGCATTTTTTCAGAAAAGGCAATATCCAGGAAGGACAAAAAGTCCTCATCTACGGTGCATCCGGTTCTGTAGGGACTTCGGCGGTACAGCTTGCCAAATACTTTGGGACAGAAGTTACCGGAGTATGCAGTGCCGCCAATTTTGAATTGGTGAAATCGTTGGGAGCCGATAAGGTAATTGATTATACGGAAGAGGATTTTTCGGAAAGGAAAGAGCGATATGACATCATCTTTGATGCAGTCGGGAAAAGTTCGAAAGCCACTTGCAAGAAAGCTCTGACCCCGAACGGACGATACGTGTCTGTTGAAGGACAAGGGATAGCAAAGATACGTACGGAAGATTTATTACTCCTCAAGGAGCTTATCGAAACAGAAAAAATAAAATCGGTCATTGATAAACGATACCCGCTGGAGCAAATTCCCGAGGCACATAGATATGTAGAAAAAGGACATAAAAAGGGAAATGTAGTCATAACCCTTGTCGATCATGATAAATCCTGACAAAGCCTTGCACACTGCCGCATTTCGCGAACTTCTTTAAGCCATTTCATCTTCAGAATTTTTTCTCCTTTTTGACATGATAATACCCCTTAAACAATTGGATCTATAGGGGTATAACGGCATAATTAGTCATTATAAGGAATGTCCTTCCAGCTTGCTCCCAATCTAGATGTTGAAACTTTTACCAGGAACAATCGTATATGGATGGTAGCTTGTAATTTCTGGAGGATTTAATGAATATAGATGCAATCGTACGATTAGTTTTAATGATAGGGATTCCGGCCTTCATGATGTGGCGGGAGTATAAAAAGATGTCAGAAGAAGAACGAAATGATGTGAAGATTACTTTTACGAGTAAGCGTTTTATCTCTACGATTGGTTTAGTGACACTCGGTTGGGTATTCTTTTTGCTTGGACCAATTTTTGAAATGACATGGATGGAAACGATTGGCGTTGCACTTCTTTCTATCGGAATAATGGTAGGCATTGTTTTGACATGGTTAGATGTATCATCAAAGTGGAAGGCAGTGCTAAAAACGATCGCATTATTAATCGCTTTTTCTATCCTGTTATGGACGAATAAATAGGTGCAGCTCTCTGCACCTATTAGTCTTTGTATACTTTACGCTTCTTTTTTACGATGGAATTCAATTTCCGAAACCACCGCTTCGAAACAAAAACCCGATAAATTCAACGCCAATGTAATACACAATGCTAACTAAAATAGTAAAACCAAAAGACAGACTCCTCCATTTACCTTTTTCACTGAAATACGCTAAAAGCAGTGCTGAAATTGTTCCAACTATCATAATCGATCGAAAAACAGCTGTATTATCAATTAGCATGAAAACCCCAATCACCACTAAAGCAATTGATATTATAAAAGAATAAAAAGGGAAATACGCCTTCATAAATAACCTCCTCATCTGTAGTTATTTTATTAACTAAGGCTCTTTTCGTAAGGATTGTTGTTTTTAAAACGAAACTATTTAAGGTTGATTGGAGCGGAAGTGCGAGACTCCTGCGGGAGCAGCGGGACAGGTGAGACCCCACAGGCGTATAGGCCGAGGAGGCTCACCGCACGCACCAAGGAAAGCGAGCATCTGGAGGGGAAATCAACCACAACTCACTACCTGGTAAATAGCAACAAAGTATGTGAAAACAGCCTTAACTAAAAATCCCAAAATTCAGTATCTTTATTAATTCAACACAAAATCCCATTTTTTTAGTTAAATTCATCTGGGGATCACTATCGATTTGCAAAACTTTCAAACCGGATTTAAATGATTGTCTAAGAAATGATTTAAGACTTCACAATAAACCTTTAAATATGAAAAAAATCAACATTTACAAAGAGATCACTACCCCAAATACGAACATTAAATTATATTTATATTTTAATGTTCACTTTTTCATTGATTATCTATTATTTATTTGTTATATTAGCAAAGTAATAATCATACATATCATTACTCGTATATGCTCGGAAATATGGTCTGAGCGTTTCTACCTGGTTCCCAGTGAAAGAACTAGACTACGAGTTAAAGTATTCGGCTGCCCGCTTGAGCAGCTAATGATTTAGCATTATAATCATTTTGCTTAATCATCTATACTTTGACTATCGTAGGTCTAGAAGGCAGTAATCATTCTGCCGTTCTGGACCTTATTCTTTGACCGCAACTGCGAGTGTATCAAACAATCGAATAATATGTTTTAAGGAGAAATTATATGAGAAAAAACATGTTCAAAAAGTACACTATATTAGGAATCATTACATTACTTTTCGTGTCGGTGATTGCAGCATGCAGTTCTGCTTCCAAAAATGAAACGGTCGAAAAAAAGACTCAAAGGCCTATCATAATTCAAGGTCCAATGCCAATCGAAGCTGAAAATTTCGCGAAAAGGTTAAAAAATGTTAAAGAAGAAAAATCAGGAGATTTTGTATTTTACATTGGAACTTTAGACAATTACCCTGTAATCGTGGCGAAAACAGGTAAAGGGATGGAAAACACAGCTGCCGCTACAGCATTGGCCATTGAAAGATATAACCCTATTGCTATCATCAATCAAGGGACATCAGGCGGACATGATCCAAGCTTAAACGTTTTTGATATTGTTTTAGGAAAAAGAACGGTAAACCTAGGTTCATTAAAAACAGCAGATAAAACTGAAAACCAAGGAATTGATCCAACCATTTGGAAACCGATGGACCTAATGGCTTCTGAAGGAAGTGCAGGAGAAGATCCTAACGCTGAAAAACCACACTTCTACGAGGGAGATAAGGATTTACTCGCAGCTGCTCATGCAGTTAAAGATACCTACACAAAAGGTAAGGTTGTCGATGGTACTATCGGTTCTGCAGACGTTTGGAATAATGAAGTGGATCGGATTAAGTGGTTCCATACGAAATATGGTACATCTGTTGAAGAAATGGAAGGAGCTGCGGCTGCCCAAATCGCCAAAGCTTACGATGTTCCCTTCTTAGGTATACGAGTGCTATCCAATAATAAAGTGAATGGCGGTAAATATAACCCGAATACAGCAGCGGCCAATCAAGAATATGTTTATGAAGTAGTCAAAGAATATATCTCTACGATGCCAAGCAAATAAGGCCGGACTCGAAGCATTGGTCAGCTATCCCTATAGTGAAATAAAAAGGCTCTTTTCGTGAAGATTGTTGTTTTTAAAACGAAACTATTTAAGGTTGATTGGAGCGGAAGTGCGAGACTCCTGCGGGATCAGCGGGACAGGTGAGACCCCACAGGCGTTTACGCCGAGGAGGCTCACCGCCTGCACCAAGGAAAGCGAGCATCTGGAGGGGAAATCAACCACAACTCACTACCTGGTAAATAGCAACAAAGTATGTGAAAACAGCCAATAAAAAAGAGCACATATTATATAAGATAATATGTGCTCTTCTTTTATTCGCGGAAGACTGTGCTCGATTCTTCCTCCTTGCAAAATAATAAGCTGAGGCTATTCAATGTGTAAAGTCTGGCGGTAAAAATGAATAAGTCACTGTAGTTGTTTTCAACGTACTCTTCAATGATCCCCATCCCTTTCCTGAATCTATCAACTAATAAATGCGTGTAGTTTTCATCCCATGTAAACCGATTGATTCGTTTAAGTTCATCTGCCAATACTTGAAACTTAAACTCCTCAACAAGAAGTTTTAATTGATACAATTTATCTCTATTTAAACAAAGGCAATTGTTTTTATTTTCATGATTTTCACGGACGAATTCAATAAACCCCATTATATTTTTAGCTAACATATTCGCTATTTGCATCTCGAAGTTCATTTCTAACATCTCCTCAATATCTAAAATCTATATGAAGAGTGTATGATTTGAAATGGTATTTTAACACCAACAATTCTTCTTTAAAGCTAGATTTCCTTATTTTGCGGAATTCTTTCTATGATAGATTTTCCCCCTTTCCTTCCAAGGGGACAATCTCAGCTTTTCGTCATTACATCGAATCCAGAACCAAAGAGATAAGCAGACCTGCCGCGGTGAATATGCCCGTGATCGGCCCTCCGTCTTCATATGCTTCAGGCATCATCGTTGAAGCGATCATGGCGATGATTCCGCCGCCTGCAAAGGCTGCCATCGCTGCCAGGATATATTCCGGGGCATGATCGAGGAATAGATAGCCGGACATCGAGGATAGTGCCGAAATGAGCAGTACGGATAACCACAGCAGCATGATTTTCTTCTTGGAATAGTCACTTTTGAGCAGACCTGTTGTACTTGAGAGCCCCTCCGGAATATTACTGATGAAGATGGCAATGACCAATAGCCAGCTTACCGAGCCACCGCTTATTAAGCTTGCACCAATCATGATCGACTCCGGTATGGCATCCATCACCGTCCCAATAAAAATGGCCAGGCCCGCTTCTTTCGAAGAGCCATTATTGGACCGTTTCCTTTTAACCGCACCTTTTTTGGAAACAAGAAAATCCAAGCCAGTAAACACGGCGGCTCCTGCTATGAATCCGATTGCAGTCGGCCAGATTCCTCCATCACGCACCGAATCTGCAAGCAGCTCATATGCTGCCGCACCAATCAATACGCCCGTTCCGAATGCCATAATATAGCCAATGATGTTTTTCTTTATCGGAATGAAGATGGCTGCAAGTGCGCCAAGCAAGACAGCAGAACCTGAAACTCCTCCCCAAAAAAACGCATTCCACATCTTATCCCCCCATTTCCTTTTTATAGGTAAGTACCCGGGTTGAAGATAGGGTAAACGGGGTCAGGATAAAGATACGGTTAGCGCGCTTTTTGCAAATGGCCTCAAAAAAAAGCAGTTATATTCCCTGCCATAGTAAAAGAGTATGAAAAGAATAGTAGAGCCTTTTCCGTTATCCTGCCTCCACTATTCATCAAAAGAGGCCCTGCATAAATGCCTCATATTACTGATATTTGAGGTTTTCCTTCTTCTTTATCACTAACCTTTTCAATTTTATCAACAAACATTTGGAAAACCTTTCTCTTTTCTTCCAGCTCTTTTATGGATTCTTTCAATTCGTTCAATTTTTGTTCAAAAGGTTTATGATACTGCTCACGGATGTTTCGAATTATTTCATCATTTATAGTGGATTGTACAACTTGTTTGGTAATATTGAATTTATAGGAATATACCTGAAGGTCGCGCTTAACTTCTTCATACTCTTTTTCTATCCCACTTAGCACATCACTAATTTCTTCATTCCATTCAACTAACGCTTTTTTCACATGATCCTCCAACTTTGCTCCCCCTCTTTAACTAACAAAAAATCCATCTCCATAAAAACTTATTTTATCAAAAGTTCATTTCGGTTTCTTTTCGGCTTGGTTACTTAACAAATAAGTTTTATTAAAAACAGATAACAGCCTGCAGCGAGTTAGAAACACTTTTTAAAAATCACATAGAATATAGCCTGACATGTCACTTTAGTCAATAATTTGCGCTTATTTTATGTGCTATTTTGCACATTCAGCTTTAAAACCCAGGCTACCTGTATTTTTTAATGACGATAAAGAGGTTTATGTTAACTAACTTGTTTTTTATTAAAATTGCATATCTATAGGCTAGTACCTGACTATAAATTACAAATAATGAAGGTTTATATTACTGAAGCATCATCACTTTTGTATTAGGGGTAAAGACACATGCCCATCAAGCTAAGAAAACAGGTCACCCCCGAAACGATAAAGGTTACAATAAGTGCTCACCGAGAAAATGAGTGGAGCAAAAGATGATCGCCCAGAACTGGTATGCTAGCTGTTCTTGCAGAGTTTGAGCGTGATATTATTCGTGGAAACCCTCTTTGTAAAGATAATGCTAAATACAAACAAAACCAGCAAAACACCTTTTCTGTGTCGTACTGGTTTTGTTGAAGTCCATCTTGAATTGTAGCTAGTTCAACGTGATTGCAAATTCCGAGTTCGGCGCTCCAGCAAATACAACCGTTCCGTTCTTCGGCAGTTTTACTTTGTTATTGCCGCTCACAATGGTAAAATCGACGCATACTCCCTTCTCATCATACACCGCGAACGAACCCTTCGATGGCAACGTCACGGTCATCGTTTTCTCGGCTGCCGATTGCGGGATCGTAAACCATTTCGCATGCCCATTTGCTTGCAGCGTAACTTTAGATGATTGCCCTACATCAAGTGGTTTTACGTTAGTTCCACTTACGTATAACAACCCGGCCATCTCCATAAATTCATTGCCACCTTCTGTATAGAAATGGGTTTCCGTCGTATCACGACCATTCATCACGGGGATCTGGAGCTGATGCGCCGCGGTGTCCGGACCTGTAATTTTTCTGCCATCCCAATAGCCTTCCAGGCCTTCCTTGCGAGTAATCTGTGTGGTAATAAGTTTCGGTTGTACGAGATATTCAATAGAACTAAATTTCTCGTTCACAAGATAGAACTTGACGCCTTCCCGCTTTGCCCATGCAGCAGCGGTTTTCTTCGATAGCACGTTTTCTTCTAGTTTTTCAGCTAAATAGTGAGTCATCACACTTTGCCCTAAGCTTGGCTGCGATTGATATGTGCTCTCCCTCAAATAAGTTCTTCCATTCTTTTCGGTCACGAAGTTGAGCTTGGAAGTACCCTTCTCATTAATAAAGCTTCCATCCGCAGTATATACATATTTTTCTTCTCGATTAGATGGTAAGAACAGTTCTCCATTCTTCGTAATTTCAATTTTGAAATGAGTTTCGCTATTGCCATAAAAGCCCGCTTTCTTTGTCACATTTTGAGGCATCTTGACCTTGACCGGCTTGCCAAAGGATTTGTTCGGCTTGATGTCCTTAATAGTACCGTTCTCTTTAAGCACGGCGAGCAGCAATTCAGTCGCCATCAGTTGATTTGTAGAACTCCGTCCACCGGATGACAACACAACTGCTGCCATTTTCTGTTCCGGAAGCACGACCAGTATAGCATGTTGCAGTGACGTGTCGCCGCCCTTAGCCAAAGCTTTTATCCCATATTCACTGAATGGGTATAGTTTCACACTATCCCAGCCAAGACCATAGTTAAAAATATTATCTCCATCCCCCGGCCACATCCCTTTTTTATATTCCTCTTGCTCCATTGCCTTGACTACTTTATCAGAGAGGATCCCTTTTCCCTGTCCCATAAATAGTTGTGAGAATCTTACCATATCTTCTGCCGTGGAAGAGATCCCTCCCGTACCAATCACATTCACTGCTTCAATTGGAAGCTGCCCTTGGTACGCCGGAAAATAAAGTCCAGCCCGCTTCTCGTCTCTCCATTTGTCCTGCGGCGTTTTTGTATGATTCATCTTTAAAGGTTCTGTAAGCCGTTGATGTAGAAATTCTGTAAAGCTCATACCGCTGACTCTTTCCACTAAAATTTCGGCCAGTGTAAAGCCATCGTTGCAGTATACCGAGAACGAGCCTGGGTCCGCTTTCAGGCTCTGGTTCGACAATTGCTGCAACAAGGTATCATGGGCATAGGTATCATTATCGTTAAATAAAAATGCATTACTTAACGTGGAACCTTGCAAGCCAGAGGAGTGATTCAACAACATACGCGGCGTAATGCGTTTGTACCGCTCATCTTTCATCTTAAAATCAGGAACATAGTTGACGACAGGAGCATCCAAATCGACTTTTCCTTCGTCGACTAATTTCATTACGGCCGCTGTTGCATACATTTTACTGACTGAACCAATCCCGTATAGAGTATCTTTGGTTAACCGCTGTTCCCCTTCCATATCGTTCTTGCCAGCCTGCCCTGACAAAATAAGTTTGYCATTATCAATTAGCGCATACTGCACGCTAGTCGCCCCATGGGACTTCGTGAGTAGCGCAGCCTTCTCTGCTGCAATCTTCTTCAGTTCTTGGCTAGCTACTTCTTCAATAGTTATAACTGTAGTCTTACTGTCAGAAAATGCTTTCGCCCCTGTTGGTAGGATCATAGTTAGCGCTAATACAGCGGCTAACACACCAGTTAGCTTATTTTTCATGAGGAAATTGCCTCCTTAGATAAGTGATCGATTTCATCATTTATTTGTTTAGCTATTAGAATATGATAAAATTTATCCGTTCTTACTTTTGACCTACTTGCTAAATTCAGCAAGTAAAATATTTTTAAAAGGATTAGGACTGTCAGCGCTACCCAAACTGTTCCAATTGACAGCCAACGTATGCTTGCCTCCAAGTGTACCCCCAACAAGAGTAGTAAACCCTAGAATGCCACCTGTGTGTCCCCATATCGAGACACCGTTYGGAAGCTTAGTTTCATAGATTCCAAGACCATATCCATCGATTCCTTCTTTTCCTGTAGGGACTGTAGTAAGCATTTGTTTTAGTTGTTGTTCTTTCAGTAATTTGCCACCGAGCAAGTAAGAGAAGAATTTGTTTAAGTCGTCAGCAGTAGAAATCATATCTCCAGCAGAGCTACCTGCACTTGGGTTATAATAAGTAACGTCTTTTAGCTCACTTGTTCCGTCTAGTTGGACATATCCACGGGCATGGTTGGTGCCTGGAATAACGCTTGAATTGCCAGGTAGGAATGTATTCGACAATTCAAGTGGTTCAATAATCCGATTTTCAATCTCTTCCGCGTAGCTGTTTCCGGTTACTTTTTCAATAAGAATACCCAGTAATACGTATCCTGTGTTTGAATAGGACCAGCCCTCTCCTGGGTCAAAGTCTGGAGGCAGAGAAACCCCCATCTTCACTAACTCTTCAGCCGTATATGATTTTTTTGTATCCGTAAAATCAGCGTCTTTTGACCTTGAGTATTCAGCGATACCACTTGTATGGTTCAATATCTGCCGGATGGTAATCTTGTTACCATCATATCCATTTCCTTGAATGGCACCAGGCAACCATTTTTCGATGGAGTCGTCTAGATTCAGGCGGTTCTCTCCAGCTAATTGAAGTACAACTGTTGCGGTGAACGTCTTCGTCACACTGCCAATGCGAAAGCGAAAATCTGTTTTCATTGGTTTTTTGGTTCTCAGATCCGCTATCCCAGCGGCATAACCCCACGTTTTTCCACGCTCAGAAGTTTTAGCAAGTATCCCCGGGTATCCAAATTGCAATGTATCCCGCATTGCTTCCTTGACGGAATTACGATCTCGTTGGTTGCTTGTTTGTAATGAACTAGATACATTTTGAGTGGGCTCTGCTTTTACAATTGAGGTTGGCGTTGTATATAACAGGGAACTTCCAGCTATTAAAAGGGCCAGACTTGCAAATGTAATTTGCCTACGTATTTTCATAAGGCATTCCTCTCCTCTATTAATATTGTATAGGTGGTTGCTTACTGTTCCTTACCTCCTGACAAGGCTTAGGGAAAAGGCCCTCACTCATATAGATTAAAGCCCCAGTACAAAGGTATCTATCAATATCAACAATTTGAGCCATTTATCTACACCCCTTCTATAACAAAATTATTTAAAGGTATGAAAGCATATTATGTATCCTTAGTTATTGCTAGATTAACGCAACATGAGACATACCCACCAACCCATATTTTACCTTATTTATCCATAATATGCATTAAGAAAGAATGTAAATTCGAATCATTTCCGTACCCAAACTATTGATCGTCGTCTCTTTCACCAATTATAATTAGATATTTAGAATTTCATTATAAAAAACTGTAAAAAAAATAACCAATCCCTTAACATATAGGAAGCGGTTGAAAAATGTGTCTAAACGTACAATTTTCTTTTTTTGATAGGGTGACCCTACCGCCAGCAAGCTAAGGTTTTGAAGTACCCCCAGAACGAAATTTTGGAATTTCTTGTAACTAATAAGCTCAATTTATCGTTTTGGGAGTGACCTATTTTCTTGGCTTGATGGGCATGTGGGTGCACCCCATAGCCATCAAGCTAAGAAGAATGAATACCCCCAAAATGAAAATTTTAAGTTGCTTTTCCTAGAAACCTCTTAGTTTTTCATCTTGGGGGACTTGAAAAATATTAACTTGATGGGCATGTGGCTGTACCCCGTAATTGATTATGTAAATCTATTCTCTTTCCCAGACACCCCAGCGATGGTGTTTCCGAAGATGATACAGTCTAGTAATACAACAAGTGTGCTGAAGATGATTTTAAGACCTTCTGGCGTGAAAAATAGATGTTTCATAAACACCACTCCCTTTTCAAAATTTTTCGCTAGGATGCTTGTCTGGACAGCATCTGGGAGCAGAGCCTGGGGAAAAGAACAGTAACATTTAGAGAAAAGTTTCACAATAGAACTTAATCCAGAGTATATAAAAATAGCTGAATAAAAACAGAGTTTGATTACAAAAACTCTGTTTTTATTTAAATTTTTTTAATAATATGCTTAGGCAGTTGCTTAAATGAGCCATCTTCATTATTTAAGTAACTCATGACATGATCAGGTGGAAAATAAATATCTTCGAACCGAAGAGTGGGATACGCACTCCAGATATGCGCTAAACCACGTGCATATAGTTCCTGTGACCAATCTTCAAATACACCTCCAGAAGGCTGAATGACTTGAACAACTCGTTCATTATCCGTTTCAATAGTCATATACCGGGGAGGGTAAATTGCTAAAAGTTGCTTGTAATTGATTTTGGCATAAATCTCCTTTAACTGGATGGGATGAAGAGTTTTATCTTTGTACTTATCAAAATAATTTTTGCCAAATTCAGATTGAACGCCTGAATCCTCGATACATAGAATAAAGCCAATATCGTTCATTTTCATTCCAAAAACGGTAGAAAAATAGCTATCAAAGTAATTGAAGTTTGATTCATCCCAATCCTCATCCCCATATTCATACATTTTAAAGATGAAAATTGAATAAGGTTTTACGGGGACGTATTGAGTTGGGAACCTAATACCCTGTAGTAACATATGTAATGTTTGGAATTTTCCCATCGTTTCAGGACTCATAATCGTTCCAGCCATCGGGTCCCTTCGATCGATATTGAGGGACAATTCCTTGAAGAACAGACCGTATAGGATTTTGGCAGCCCAGTAAAAGATTTTGTCTTGATCCAACTGTATAAATGAATCATAACCGCCATCTACGGCTTTCGTTAATTCGTTTTCCAGTTGAGATAAATGTTCATTGTTGCACGTATTGCAGCAGGGGATTTTTAGCATCCGATAGGGAATCTTCGTCCCATTTAATAATGTGATGGTTTCATTCCAAAGGTTAAATTTGTGCTGTAGCCATTTTGGAAAGATGTGTTCGTCTGTGTTTTTTGTCAGCTCCTCGCTGCACAAAAAGCAATGGTTTTGGGAAAGGCGCATATCCATTGGCAATCACAACCTTTATATTTATATATTAAACCTTCTCAATTTTACCATAATTAACAAAATATCAAGGTAAAAAGACTCGTGAAAAAAACTCCGACCAGAATGTATCGGCGTAACTTTGTGATGAAGTATCCGCTGCCGTGGTAAAAAAACTGGAACAAAATGAAAATCAGCTTTTATTAATGGCTAAAGAAGAAGTGGAAACCACTAAAAAAGAAGAGGCTGCTGCTAAAGAGGAAATAGAAGCAATTAAAGCAGAAAAAAAAGGCTTCCTCTCTCGACTTTTCGGAAAGTGAGGAAGAAGCTCGCAAGCTCTTTTTCTATGCCCAAATGAAAAAGGAGTATGACCAACTCTGTATAGTTTGTCATACCCTTATTATACAAGAATTACCTCACCAGATAAAACCTTAACCCCCGGCTAGTCACCGGGGGTTTATTAATCTATATTCTAACGAGGTTCATTTCTTTTATTATATTCCTCATATTCTTTCTTCTGGCCGTCATTGAAAGCTTTTACCTGGGGTAGCACCACATCGCCATTAAGCTAACAACATAAATTAATAGAGCCAAATAATATTGATTCAAAACTACCCAGTACTGGGAAATTAGGCATGTCAAAGAAACCTTGAAAAAAGCGATATTTTTTGCTAGGCAGCTTGTCTATCCTTCACCGTCGTTTGATACACAACCCCAAGAATATCAAAGACAGTCATCTTCTGTTGATTTAATGTGAAGAGCGATTAATGGAATCTCATCATAAAACATACATAGATGGAGGGAGATGAATTAAATAAAAAGAGAGTAAATCATCTTTTTTATTTGTTTGTCCTGAGAGAAAGTATTGATCATAGATAGGGGGTTCTGACGTAAAAGTGTTAAAATGTTGAAACAGCACCCCTGAACGGGTGCTGTGAATTAAACTAGTTCATCGTTCTGTTTTTTTAGGAACTTGTTTTCCAACTCTAATTGCTTCATTCGTCGTTGTAATCCTAAATTCTCTAAGTCTTTTTCTAACTCAGATGATAAATCAGTTCGTTCTTTAGCATTCTCCATTTGTTCTCTAGTAGTTGCAAACCTCTTTTGTTCTTTTGAATTCATATTAACAGCCCCTTTCCCGTTGACTTTCTAGGTTCGATATAGCAGGTGGGAAATCCTGCAAAAAACACATTTACCTAGGAATGCAACCGCATTACCACAAAAAAAAACATCCGTTTAGATAGGATGTTTTTATTCTACTCTTATTTCGTTTTCATCTTTATAGTCTGCCCCTGGCGAGCTTCAATTTTTTCCATGACCTTTTTATCTCCTAATATTTTATGTCTGTTTTCATTGACCAGGCTTTGAAAAGGAGGGGTAACTTTCTCGTAATGGCACTTCTTTCTTACTGTTTAGTTTAGTACTTAAACAAGTATCATTATAACGTTTAATTGAAAATCTTTTTACTTTTCTTAATCATTTATATTCACCCTAAAATTCACCTTAAAATTACATTAAAAATAGATGAAATTAGTAGAAATCTATAAATTAAGTGGTATAGTAACATCAAAATAAGCCTTCTAGGAAAGAAACTTTATTAAAAATTGGCTATATTAGATTAATAAAGACAGGAGTAATTGTAATGAAAAAATTGACCTTAATTTTTGTATTAATATTTGCAATAGCTTTACCAAATGTTGCTCAGGCAAAAGGATTTAGTGGTCATAGTTCTTTCAGTCACAGTTCTTCGTTCAGTTCTCATTCAAGTAGGGGCACATATTCAAGTGGAACTTATCATTCTGGATATAAGTCCCCATCAAGCAACGTTACAAGAACGCCATTACGTTCTAACTCTCACACGACTTATAACCAGACCCCACCTTCACGAACAAAAAGTATACTGACTCATGCTGCAGCGTTTGGAACGGGGGCACTTTTAGGCCATATGCTTCATCCATTTGGAGGAAATTATAATGGTGCATATGGAAGTAATGCTTCAAATGGATTTTCCTTTTTGGGAATTCTTGTGGATATACTTTTGATTTTAGTCATCATCTGGGTAATTAAAAACATCTTTACAAGAAGAAGATATTAAGGAGAAATTTAAGATGGAAGTACTATTTAATGAACAAGATCTTGTGGATAGTATTTGTATTTATATTGCGGTAAAAGAAAGCATCGAACCTCAACAGGTAGAAGTAGATTTGGAATTTCACCCTTCTCTTGGGCTCGCTGCTTCTACTTTAGCATTAGGACGTGCCACACGATTGTATGAACAAGACATCATTGATGCTGTTGCAGTATACTTACAGGACTATCATCAGTTCGTTGCTGATCATTTACAAGTTAATTTATCCTTTTCTGAAAAGGATGGATTTACTGCATCTATCCAAGTATTAAATAATTAGTAATTAGTTTCGACAAGAAACTTCCGGACATTTGTGTACAGGAATTAATAGGTTCTCTCATTATAATTTTGATTCATTATAAAAAGACATATATAAATGTAAAATAAAAAGAAGCCTTAATCTTTATATGAACTGTGCCCCATTTTACGGACAGTATAAAAAAGTGCCTAAGCAGCTAATAAATGGTCCCGGTATTGTACCGGGGCCATTTTCCTTAGCCCCCATTGATAACGATGTTCATTATATTCTTCAATAACTCGATCAATTTCTTCCTTCACATCCGTTAAATTAGTACATGTTTTATATTCTGCCAAATCCTTAAAGTGGCCAAAGAAACTTTCCATTGGCGCATTATCCCAACAGTTTCCCTTGCGGGACATGGATTGGGTTATCCCAAGTTCCTTCACTTTGCGTTGAAATAGCGGATGGGTGTAATGGAACCCCTGGTCAGAATGAAGGATTGCACTCGGATGGAACTCGTGACACACAGCCTGCTTTAGCTTATTTAAAGTCTCGTAAACGATATCCATTTCTAATGAAGTAGATAAATGGTACGTAACGATTTCTTTTGTGGCGGCATCTTTTACGCAGGATAAATACGCTTTTTGGCCTTTCCCATAATAAAGATAGGTAATGTCAGTAAGCAGGACCTTCCCTGGCACCTCCTGATTGAATTCACGATTAAGGAGGTTTGGACAAGTAAGGTGCTCCTTGGTTGCCTTGGCCATCTTCCGATACGGGTTGGCCCTTCTGATTTTCGCTAGGAGATTATATTTTGTCATCAACCGTCTGATTTTCTTATGATTCATGACGGCCGAGTAGTCATTCTCCATAATCATTTTGATTTGGAGGGCGCCTACTTTTTCCTTTTTACTGATGAAAATATTTCTGATCAATTCTATGTCCAATTCATCCTGTTCTTCACGAAGCTCACGGTAAGGAGCTGCCTTTAACCAATCATAGTAGCCACTTCGACTTACACCAGCCAATTTGCATAGATAAGAAACAGCCTTCTTTAATTGGTGTATTCTGATCGTCCTTTCAATCAGATAGAACTTCTCAGCAGCAGTTAGAATCATTTCTTTTTCAGAGCCTGCCTTTCTAGCTCTTCCAGCTTTTTTAGGAAGTCATTTTCTGCTTCAAGCAATTTGATTCTCGCCTCGGCCTTCCTAAGTTGATCTTCTACAGACTGTGGCTTGGAAGTGGGGCGTCCTGTACTTCCTTTTCCACGGCGTTCCGTAAGGAAGCCTTCCTCACCAAACCTTTCAAAGGTACTACGCCAGCGCTGTAGACAACGTTTGGGTTGTTTCTTTCCAATTATTTCGAGATTAATTCCCTGGTCAATGAAAATTTGAGAGGGGGCTTTCCCCTTTTTATATTCCTTAACAGCTTTTGTTTTAAATTCCGGACTATAGGAAATAGATCGCTCGGAAGCACTAATGATATTTGGATTCTTTTCAAGTTCTTTAATCTGAAATTCAGTATATATATTCTTACTCATAGAAACCCTCCGTCCATACTCATTACATCTATTGAAACATAAAAAAACCCGGATAAGGGACACTTTTTTATGTGTGTCCGTTATCCGGGGTATAGTTCAATATAACAAGGCTTCTTTTTAATGAGCTTCTCCTATAATTATAGTGTTTTTTATTAAGATACAGATTTAAGTTCCTTTGCTAAATGGGGTACAGCCACATCGCCATCAAGCTAAGGTGAATTTGTATCATCATAACGAAAAAAGCGCTATTCTTTTTGTAGAAATATACAGGAAGRATGGCGTTTTCTATGAGTTTTTCTGTTTCAGACGAAATGAATCTCTTTTCTCAAGAACTTCAAAACTACTTATCTCCRTCTTCTCTACAACAATTAGCTAAAAAAGTTGGGTTTGTTCAACGTACAAGTAAATATCAAGCACAAGAATTAATTGCTTTATGTGTATGGCTTAGTCAACAGGTCGCGAGTACACCACTCACACAATTGTGTAGCCGTCTCGAAGCATCTACAGGTGTCCTCATGAGCCCTGAAGGGCTTAATCAACGATTTAATGGTTCAGCCGTACAGTTTCTTCAACAAGTTCTAGCTAATCTTCTAACTCAAAGAATTCATTCAACACAAGAAATACTTCATCCATACTCCACGACTTTTAAACGTATTCGGATCCTAGATTCTACAACATTTCAACTTCCAGATAAGTTTGCTTCACATTATCAAGGTTCTGGCGTAAGTAGCCATACCGCAGGTGTTAAAATCCAACTTGAATATGACTTATTGAGTGGGAAGTTCCTCCACGTTTATGTAGGAGAAGGGAGAGAAAATGATAAAACCTTCGGTTCCACGAGTCTACTAACCATTCAACCGAAAGACTTATACATAAGGGATTTAGGGTATTTCGACTTACACGACTTACAGAAAATGAATGATGAAGGTGCTTACTATGTCTCACGTTTGAAGTTGAATTCTCGTATATATCGTAAGAATGATGAACCAGAGTTTTTTCGAAATGGGACTGTGAAGAAAGGTACTCTCTTTATTCAGTTAGACACGGAAGAGCTTATGAATCAATTACGACCTGGTCAAACACTTGAAATTTCAGAAGCATACATTGGGCTGTATCAAAAACTACCCGCCCGAGTGATTATTCATCGACTAACTGAGGTACAAACAGAGAAAAGATTGAAAGAACAAGCAAAAAAAGAAAAGAAGAAGGGCATTATCTATAGAGACCGAAGCAACGATTAAGTGGAATGAACGTATATATTACAAATCTTTCTTTAGAAGACGTTCCAACGGAACATATTCATGAACTGTATTCGTTACGTTGGCAGATTGAAATTCTATTTAAGACATGGAAATCTTTCTTTCAAATTGACAAGTGCAAAGAGATTAAGAGGGAACGCTTAGAGTGTCACTTGTATGGGCAACTTATTAGCATTTTACTCTGTTCATCTACGATGTTTAGAATGCGTCAGTTACTTTTAGATAAGAAAAAGAAGGAGTTAAGTGAATATAAATCCATCTATATAATAAAAGACTATTATTTATTGTTTTATCAAGGATTACAAAAGGACGCCAAAGAATTATCAAAAATTTTTCTACGTCTGTTTCACCTTTTGGAGAAAAACGGACGGAAATGTCATCGTTATAACAAGAAAACGGTCTTTGATATCTTAGGTATTGTGTATGATTGTACGTCACAAAAACTTAAAGCTGCCTAATATTTTTTAAAAAAACCTATTTGATGGTTTTTTTGTCATGCGCATTTTTAGTGTTACCATAGCAAATTAAAGAGAACACACTTTTATATTATCTCTTGTGCGCTTAGCTTGATGGGCATGTGGGTGCACCCCTGTATAGAAAAAGTTCACATTATATTTAATAGAGGAATTAAAAAGTTTTATTCGTGTCTTAACGTTGTAAATCCACATTTTCCTGACAACACTACAAAAAGTAAAAGAGCTATTCAAATTTAACTAGTTGAATAGCTCCTTTATTTTTCATTCATTATCATCCTAAATACTGTCTAATCTAAAAATCCTTTTTAGAAAAACAAGAGTCCTAGTGAAATAACAATACCACTTACAAAAAGAGTCAATACACAGTAACCCATAATATCTTTTGCCTTTAGACCAGCAATAGCAAGAGCAGGGAGTGCCCAGAATGGTTGGATTAGATTAGTCCATGCATCTCCCCAGGCAACCGCCATAGCCGTTTTTGGAATGGATACATCAAGTGCTATCGCTGCATCCAGCATGACAGGAGCTTGAACCGCCCATTGACCTCCACCAGAAGGTATGAAAATATTGACCAATCCTGCACTTAAAAACGCAAATAACGGGAATGTAAATTCATTAGATATTGAAACGAAACCATTAGATATAACAGTAGCTAAACCTGATGCTGTCATCATACCCATAATCCCCGCATAAAAAGGGAATTGGATGATGATCCCACTCGCTCCTTTTACTGCATTAACAACAGCCTCTAAAAAGTGTTTCGGAGTACCATGAAAGAGAATTCCTAAAAATAAGAATAAGAAATTAACAATATCAAGATTTAGTTTAAAACCGTTAAGTACAAAATAATAGAAAAGAAAAACAATCCCTAATATCCCAATTGATAGAGAGATAATCCGGCTATTCTCAAGTCTCTCAGCAGGAGTCAAATCCTCTTTTTCAATAGTAGCTGCCTGGACATCATCCTCTAGGAGAGCAAGATCTACAGTCACTGTTTGTTCCTTTGAAGGCATCATGAATCGATTAACTAATGGAACGATTATGATTAAAGCTATAACAATAAAAAGATTAAAACTAGAAAATATCGTTTCACTTGTTGGGATAATACCAATTAAATCTTCGGAAAAGTGGCCTGGAGTAGCAATAGTCAATGGAGTTGATCCAGATATTCCACCATGCCAGATGAGAAATCCAGAATAAGCACTCGCAATTAAAAGGCGATAATCAACATTTTCTACTTTTTTCGCTAATTCTTTAGCGAACAAAGCCCCAATAACAAGTCCGAATCCCCAGTTTATCCAGCTTGCTACGAGAGAAACGACACTTACAATAATAATTGCCTGACCTGGAGATTTAGCCATAGATGCAAGAGCACCTAATCCCCTTTTAAAAATTCTGCTACTAGCTAATACATGTCCAGTTACTAAAACAAGAACCATCTGCATAGCAAAAAGAAGCAATCCCCAAAATCCATTTCCCCAATGCTGAGCCATCTGATAAGGCCCGCTATCGGTGAAAATAAGTCCCAATCCAAACACAACAAAAGTTAAAATAATAACAAATATAAATGGATCGGGTAAATATCTCTGCATGACACGATTAAAAAAGGCTACCATTACTTTCAACTTTTTATCCTCCTTTTTAAAATCAACCCCCCTTTGTAATTTCTACAACTATTAACATATTCCTCTATTAGGGATCCTGCCAGGCGGAACCACATGCCCATCAAGCTACAACGTAAATTACTAGATACCAAATGATCATTGTTTCAAAACTAGCCAGTAATGGAAAATTAGGCATGACAAAGAAGCCTAATTAAAACACAATTTTTTTTTGCTAGGCAGCCTGTCTGTCCTTCACCGTCGTTTCATACACAACCCCAAGAATATCAAAGACAGTCATCTTCTTATACCGATGGGATTTACGACCATTCTTTTTGAGTAGATGATAAAGCCGATTCAGTATTTTTAAAAGTTCTTCTTTGCCAACTGCCATTGCTTGAAATAATAGTTGTTTCATTTTTCATTGGTACTCTGCTTATAGACGGTAAATCAGATGACCACGGCAGGACTTTGTCTATATATAAAGAATGAGGTGAGAAAGAATGTAACTATTATCAATACTATTAAAAAATCGATTGAACCATAATCATGTAGATAATCGTTCCACCCGCAATAGAGAGAAGCATCTGTTTCTTCCAAAAGTGAAGCAGAGCTACCGTAACTACTCCAATAAATTCAGGGATACCGTGACTACCGGATATTAGGCTTACATCTTTGAAGCAATATATTACTAACAGTCCTAATGTCGCCAAAGGTAACACTTTGCCAAGATACTGAACATATGCTGGTGTGGGTTTACCCGATGGGAAAATAGCGAATGGAAGAAACCTTGTTAGCATTGTCCCTAAGACCACCATAGCAATCGTGAGGATCTGTTGCGTTAAACTCATCATCATATTGTGACCTCCCCCTTTTCTATCGGTTTTCTAAGAATGGTCAGCATCCCCAAAATAGCGGCCATAGCAGGGATGATGAAGGTGTTTCCCCCAAAAATAATAAGGCTTACTGTCGAAAGTCCAAGCCCCACGAGCGCAATTTGGTGTTTTTTCTCTTTCATCCATTGTTCAATGAAGATTACGACAAAGAGAGCAGTCATAACAAACTCAAGCCCTTCGGTGTTAAAATGCACAAGAGATCCAAAAACTCCGCCTATTGTTGCTCCTAAAACCCAATAGAAATGATTGAGAAGAGTTACAAAAGTCATAAACCAGACCTTGTCCACATCTTTTGGAACATTAACGGTACCATTAATGGAAAAAGATTCATCGCACATTCCATAAATCAGATAATATTTTCTCTTCCCTGTTCCCCTATACTTATCAAGCATGGAAATACCATAAAATAAATGGCGTGCATTCACCATTAGAGTTACAAAAAGGGCATTAATCGGATTGAACGCAATGAGCAATAAATTAGCTGCAACAAACTCCATGGATCCCGCAAATATTGTAAGACTCATTATAATTGGGTAAATTGCACTAAAACCCAAAGAGTTCATATAAATTCCATAAGCAATTCCCAAAAAAACAAATCCTGCAAAAATGGGAATTGTAAAAGGAAAGGCCGAACGAAATGCCATCCATATTTGATTTTTTTTGTTCATATGATTCACATCCTAAGAAGTTAGTATTTTTTCAAATTTAACACATTAAATCCATACACTAAACAAGAACATTGTATGGAATACAATGTTCTTCACTGCGGGTTCTAATAGATTTTTTTACTTTCTTATGGGTTCTTTTTTAGAGACGTTCTTTCAACATTCACAAAATCCATACAATAATGCTATTATTGTATGAAAATGTTGAGAGAGGTGACTTATGCCAGTAAATTCATTTGATAATTATCCAATGTCCTGGAAACCTGATAAGAAAGCATTGAAACGCCCTTTTTACTATTCAATTGCGTCTTTACTTGAACAAGATATTATAGAAGGCTTTTTAGCACCTGGAACAAAGTTACCCCCACAACGAGAATTGGCAGACTTTCTTGACCTAAACTTTACAACTATTACCCGCGCCTACAAATTATGCGAGTTTAAGGGTTTGATTTATGCGGTTACTGGAAGGGGGACCTTCGTTGCTCCTAACGCAGCCCGTTCCATTACCATTTCTACAGATAAAAGCACAAACAATATCGATCTTGGTTTTGTAGCCTCTTTTGAGCAAACCAATAATATTGTTGCAGAGAATATAAAGACGGTTTCAGATAAAAGTTATTTGGACCAACTACTGAATTACAATGATCCGACAGGTATCCCTCATCAAAAAAAAGCAGGGCTAAATTGGATGGAATCATTCGGCATTAACGCAGACACAGAGCATGTAGCCATTGTTTCTGGAGCCCAAAACGCATTGGCTATTACATTGACTGCGTTGTTTAAGCCTGGTAATCGTATTGCAATCGATTTACATACATATTCAAATTTCATCGAGTTAGCAAAACTGCTTCACATACAATTAGTACCCATTCCCGGAGATCAATTTGGAATGCTGCCAGATGAACTTGCAAAGCAATGTTCTCAAACTAAGATTCACGGTATTTTTCTAATGCCTTCTTGCAGCAATCCTACCACTGTTATGATTTCAGATTTCAGAAAGCATGAATTGGCTGCAATCATACGAAAGTACCGTTTAATTTTGATTGAGGATGATATTCATGCCTTCCTAACAGCAGGCATTATCTCTGATTATCATCAACCCATGTTTAATTTACTTCCAGATCAAACCGTTTATATATGTGGAACATCTAAATGCATTTGCTCAGGATTAAGAGTCGCCTTTATGGTCTATGGGGATGCTTTTCGCGAGAGTATTTTACAAGCTATTTTTAAGATCAATGTAAAGACGTCCTCTCTAGATGCAGAGATAATCACGGAGCTCATTTTGTCAGGAAAGGCTCATGAAATTGTTTCCCAAAAGAAACAGCTTGCACAGGCTGCAAATGATATTTATTCGGAATATTTCCCTATCGGAAATCCTATGGGACATCCTTTTAGTTTTTATCGTTGGCTTTCTATCCAAGAACATATAGATCCGTTACAGTTGGAAACGGATTTAAGAAAAAAGGGCATTCGAATTTTTCATTCCGATCGTTTTCTTAGCGGACCGACAATACCCAATAAGTATTTGCGTGTTTCACTTTCGTCAACAAACTCATTAGATGAGTTGAAAATTGGATTAGAAACACTTAAAAATTATTTGGATAGTTTATAAAGGCTAAAAGCAACAAAAAAGAGCTCACCATAAAAATGAACCCAAAAAGTTAGACACCTTATTTAATTAGGCAGCCTTGAGGGCATGAACCCGGTAAACTACCGGGCTCATGCCTCTTTATTTCACATTGATTCGTTAATGCTTGCAGTAATGGATATATTCTTCTTGTTTGAAATGCACCATGCTTTCAAATTCTTGAAGATAGAGTAACTCGGATTTAAATTGGCAAAAAAATTAGGTATTGATAAGTTAACCATGCCAGTACATAAGTAAATGTCTATCAATTCATATTTATCGGCCAATAATAAAACACTAGTGTTACCATGATGATCATGACGCCGCTGATCATCAAATAGGTTGGGTATCTGCGGGTGATGTTCATTTCTTTTTGCTCGTCTATTTCAATGGGGGTTTGCAGGATATTTGCTTGAAACTCCCTTTCTTCGATGGTGATCGTTCCATACTTGGAGCCAATGATGAGTGCACCTATGCTTAAGATTAAACCTATGATGACAGGATTGAAGTAAACGGGAAGGCTTATTCCGAACATGCCGAGGCTTTCTCCGAGAATCACGCCAAAGAAGCCGAATACGATGCTCCAAAAGGCTCCTTCTTTCGTTACCTTCTTTGAAAATATGCTTGATATGGCGATCGGTCCCCAGGATGCTGCGAATAATGTGGCCGCAAAGTAGCCGATCCACATGACGGCAGGCGGCTGGAACAATCCAATCAATAAGATGATCAAGCTGATCACAACCATGGAAATGCGGCTGGCCCGCAATAGATGGTGATCTGTGTATTCCTTTTTCCGTGATTGTTCCATGATATCCCGTGTAATGCTGCTTCCTATTATCTGAAGGAAGCTCGAACAGGAGGATAATGCCGCAGCCATGATGCCGCTAACGATGATGACCCCAAGCCATGTCGGGACAATATTCATCGCCGCCCAAATGAATACCTTTTCCGTCGGGGCGATATCCGCTTTAATGGTGGTGATTGTCGAGATGCTGATATGGAGGAACAAATAGACGGTCAAAATGGATATGGTTGCCCATACGCCGGCACGGATGGCTACGTGTTCATTTTTTGCCATTAAGTATCGGCTGCTTTGCCATGGACTCACTGCAATGACGATGCCCCAGACCAAGCCCATGATGACTGCCCAGGCCAATGCTTCCCAAGGAGTTCCCATGGTTGCCCCAGGTCCGGTAATGCCATGCCAGCTTAATAAATCAGGCCGTTCAGCCAGGTTTGCCGCTTTAGTAATGGCATCAGGGAATCCGCCTGCCGATTTGATGATATAAGGAAAGCTAAGATACGTTGCGATCGAGAATACAAAGAACATCACGGTATCATTCACCATGACTCCCTTCGCCCCTGAAAGAATGGTAAAGGATGAATAGACTAGCCACATGATCACCAACGCCATTGGATAGGAAACACCGGAAACCTCGGCCAATAATACGGCTGCCCCTTGGGTAACGGCAACTAAGTATGCAGCAATTCCGAGAATTGTCGTGATGGCAGCTGCCAATCTTACTTTCTTGGAATGAAAGCGGTTACCGAAAAACTCAGGAACCGTCAATGATTTGCTTCTTCTTAAATACCTGCCAAACAGGAATACCCCGAATATATAGCCGCTTGCATTAAAAATAACGAGAATAAGCAGCAGGATCGGGTACCCTTCATAGGAAAATCCTGCTTCCCCCATGAAGGATACGGTGCTTAAGAAGGATGCAACAAGTGTACCGGTTATCATCAATGTATTTCCACTTCGTCCAGATACATAATACTCCTCTGAGCTTTTCACTTTCCTGAATAAAAAGATTCCGATCGAGACATAAACGCAAAAGGATACGATAATACCAAGCAGAAAGGCCACTTACATCCCCACCTTTTCTATCGGATCTTTTGCTTTTATTTCTTCTTGATTTCTTTTCATTTTTACTAGGAACACCTTCGTGATCCATCCCATGACAATTAAGGAACCCCCATAGCTTAAAGAAAATATCAGCTCGCCCATTTCTTGACCCCCTTATCAAAATTGAAATAATCAATAGGGTAATATGCAATATCCATACCAACTTTTCTTAATTTTCAGATATTTATAAAGGTCATCGTTATTTATCCTCATCATATACAAATTGGTATTTGCCTAGCTTGCGCATGATCGTCGTTTGACTAACCTCCAGGGCTTTGGCCATTTTTCTGGTTGATTTATATGTAGAAAGGGCTTGTGATAATAATTGCTTTTCCGTTTCCTCTAACGCTTTTTTCAAGGGAATGATTCCTGTTAAATTGACTAGTGCCGTATCTTTGTAGGTTAAATCGGATGGCAGATCCTCTATCGTTACGATCGGTTTTCTAGCCGTGACGACGATTTGTTCAATTACATTTTCCAACTCGCGAACATTGCCCGGGTAATCCTGCAGCTGCAGAATTAACTTGGAATGATCATCGATCGTGATTGATTGACCGTATTTTTCATTGAACTTCTTCAGAAAATAATCGGTTAATAATAGAATATCCTCCTTTCGCTCACGCAGCTGCGGGATTTCCAATGGAACGACATGCAGCCGATAATAGAGATCCTCGCGAAATTGATTATTCTTAATCATTTGCTTCAAGTCTTTATTAGTGGCGGAGATAATCCGAATATTCACCTTTCTCTCCTTGGTTCCCCCTACCTTCATGAATGCTCTGTCCTGGACCAGATGCAGGATTTTCACTTGAATATCGAGCGGCATTTCCCCGATTTCATCAAGAAACAGCGTACCACCATCAGCACTCTCAACAAGACCTTGTTTCCCGTGCTTATTTGCCCCCGTGAATGCACCGCTTTCGTAACCAAACAGCTCGGACTCAATTAATGCCGATGGAATCGCGCCGCAATTAACTTGAATAAATTTCTTATCCTTTCTATTGCTAAGATCATGAATGATTCTTGCTAAAACCCCTTTCCCGACTCCGGTTTCACCATGGATGAAGATCGATGAATCCATTGGGGCGACTTTTTCAGCTAATTCCAAAACCTTTATCATCTTATCCGAATTTGTAATGAAATTATTGAACGAAACGGTTCTCGAATTTTCATGCTGGGTCCGCTGGTTCCTAAGGTTCACTCTGTTCAATTTACTTTTCATCTCAACCAATTCCGTGATATCCCTGGAATTCGAAACAATTCGATATAAGTTCCCCTCCTCATCAAAAATCGGCTTCGCTGTGCAGAATACAGTCACTCCATGCGGATAGGTTTGTTCAGCTGAATGGATCGCTTTCGTTTTCATCGTTTTTAATGTAACCGAATTGACGATCAGCCCCTTTTCGACCAACTCTTTAATGTTCTTATTAATAAAGGCCTCCGGCGGCAGCCCTGTAAGCTTCTTACAGGCTTCACTCACGAACAACGTGTTTCCGTTCTCATCCGTCACGAAAATTTCATCATAACTGGAATGTAAGATCTGCGTTAGCTCCTTTACCTTCCTTCTTGTCACCTCCAGCTCTTCATGCAGTGATACATTTAGACTGATTAAACTCTTAAGCTTCTTTTTAAGCAGAATTTCCCTGACTTCAGAAATCGGATAGCAGCTATATTGGTTATCACTATGTTGAATCACAAAATCATAGGTGCTCATATCCTCTTCACTCAGCTTATCTAAATCCTCCACAACGACAAACGATGTATTAAGGTAAGCCGTGATTTCCTGATTTTGACCCACAATATCCAACTGCTTCAAAAAGAAACCTTCATCCAATATACCGAGGATTTCCAAGTGGTTTTTCATGACAATAAAAGGAGAGGAATTGATTTTCAGTAATGATTTCACATCCAAAATAGAAATATCGGAAAATACAATTAGTGATTCTTTTTTTAAATCCGTACTCACACAATCACCCCATTTTTTGATTTCGAACCGATTTTGTTACACTTTTTGATACGCAAAGAAATATGTGACCCTCTCATAAGCAAGGAATGTCTCTATACCAGCCAAATTTGGACTGAACCTATAATGAATCACCACTTTTCAAAAATGGTTCAGTTTTCTATATATAAGATACTCGATTCATGGGCCATACCCTCTTTTTAAAAGTAAAAAAACTATTTTCATCACCATTCCCGGAACGGCATGGTTATTGCATATTGACCCTGTATAAGGATAGGTAGGGGGCGATCAATGCCTCTATACTCTCATTCTATCTAACATTAGGGAGTGGTCATGGATATGGCTCAATTCAAGAATTTGTTTACCCAATTAACGATCGGTTCTACTGAATTAAAAAACCGGATCTTAAGTACAGCACATCAAACAAATCATGTCACGGACGGAATCCCCACTTCGGATATGGTCGCCTATCATGAGGCCCGCGCAAAAGGGGGCGTCGGATTGATCATCCTTGAAGCGGCATCCGTACATCCATCCGGCATGCTTACGTCGAAAACGATCGCCGGATATGACCAAAGGATTGTCTCTGCCTACAAAGGGCTTTCCGAAACGCTCCATAAATATGGAACGAAGGTTTTCTCGCAGCTATTTCATGGCGGAAGGGAAGTCGTATCGAGCGACTACCGAAATGCCGCATGGGCGCCATCCGCCGTTCCCAGCCTGCGCTTCGGCGTCATGCCAAAACCAATGAGCTTAGAAGATATTGAAGGAGTGATCGAAGGCTTCGCCCATTCAGCACAGCTGGCAAAGGAAGGCGGACTTGATGGAGTCGAAATTTGCTGTTCACACGGATATCTTCCTGCCCAGTTTTGGTCAGTGCATACAAATAAGCGCACAGATCTCTATGGCGGGTCATTTGAAAACCGGATGCGATTCATCGTGGAAATATTGGAGAAAGTATGGGAAAGAGTCGGGGAAGACTTTACCGTCGGCATTCGCATGAGTTCAGATGAACTGACGATGGACGGGACAACGATAAAGGATTCCGTGCAAATCGTCGAATATCTCGCGGAGAAAGTCCGACTGGATTTCATCAATGTCACAGCCGGGGATTCAAGTACCTTTGAGGGATCAACCCATATCGTGCCGCCATCACCGATAAAGCACGCATACCTTTCACCACATGGATTCAAAATCAGGATGGCAGGAGCCGTACCGGTCTTTGTCGGGAATCGAATCGTCGACCCCGTTGAAGCGGAACAGATCGTATCAACCGGAAAAGCCGATGTCGTCGGAATGACCAGGGCCTTAATCGTCGATCCAGACATGCCCAACAAGGCAAAAGATGGCGACCTGCAGGCAATCGATGCATGCATCGGCTGTTTACAAGCCTGTATCGGTCACTATCATAAAGGGCTGCCGATTGGCTGTGTCCAAAACCCGACAACAGGTAAAGAAGCATGGATCTTACCAGAATTAAAGAAAACGAGAAACAAACAAAATGTCCTCGTCATCGGCGCAGGACCTGGCGGATTACAGGCAGCCATAACCGCGGATTCACTAGGTCATTCCGTTACACTGATCGATCAAAGCAAATCAATCGGCGGCCTGCTTCGCACCATGCGCAAAGCACCGATGCGTCATGAACTCGCAGAATCGATGCTCGATAACTATTCTCGGAAATTAATGAGAAGCAAGATACATTTAAAATTAGGAAGGAGCGCCACTGTTCAAGAAGTATCCGAATGGAAACCGGACGCCATCATCTGTGCAACAGGCTCACGGCCCTATACACCAGCCATCGAAGGAATCGATGACCCACGGATCATCATGAGTGATGACCTCTTCAGCTCAACTAAAAAAGTTGGGGACAACGTATTGGTATTCGACTTTGGCGGAGACTGGCCCGGCATGGAAGCAGCCATCTACCTAGCCGAAAAAGGACATGGAGTCACACTCATATCATCACGACTGCACATCGGTGAAACCGTTCACCAATATCTCAGGAATGAATACCTAAAAAAACTATACAACCTAAACGTCACACTCCTTCCCCATTACGACATCGGGGCAATCAAAGAAGATCACGTCATCATCCGGAACCTATTCACCCAACAAAAACAAGAACTAACCAATTGGGACTCCATCGTCCTCTCCCTTGGCCGCATTCCCAATACAGAACTATTCGAAGAAATGAAAGGCCATGCGGCTATTGTAAAACAGATTGGGGATTGCCTTGGACCGCGTACGATTGAGGAAGCTACGCATGAGGGGATGATGAGTGCTATTAGTTTGTAGGGGAAAGAGACATTCCTTTGGGGGATGTCTCTTTTTTTTGATTATATAGGTTAGGCACGACCCTATTTTATTCCTACCTTTTTTTATAATTGAGCACTTTCCAAAAAAATATTAACCAAAGTATAATACAAAAAACTAGCACGTATATATGAAAAATATCAAAGTTAAGAAAGAAGTAAGCAATACTAAATAGGATAGGTAAAAGCAAACTTACAAGTATAGTAGATTTTTTAACAATTTTATATTGTAGGAAGCAAATTCCTATCATGATAATAATAAGTAAATAAAACATAATATCAATCCCTAATAAAATTTTTTCACTCCATAACTTTTGCTTTATCAAGAGCTTTTTTAGCATCAATTATGTCATAGGTATAAAATAATTTTTTCATTTTTACTCTCCTTATCCATAATAGGCAAATTTTATATAACAAGGATAATTATATCATATTACCTATTTTTCACCCATCAAAATCACAACAAAATACCTATTCATGATAAACTAGCAGAAACCATTACATGATTTTACTCAAGAAGAACTTTCGGAACGAATAGGTGTACACAGACAAACCATTGTTGCTTTGGAAAAACAAAAATACGAACCTTCAATAGGAATTGTTTTGATGCTCTCTGCTGTATTAAATGAACCAATCGATAAATTATTCTTTTTAGAAGAAAAAACAGATTAAATTCAGGAGGGATCTTTATGCGTTTGACAAAGTGGATGATTTTAGTTGGTTATATGTGCTTATTCTTAGGCTTTGGATATTCATGTTATTCAATTTTTGTAGATGAAACAGGAAGTAATTTCTGGGTTTTGTGGGGGATAGCTTCTCTTGTTATGGGTTATCAAGTAATTATTTTCTTAGTCGAGAAAAAAAATGATAAGTGGAACAGTAGTTACGTTGTTGCAGATCAACGTATTTTTCGTAAAATTCTAGTATCTCTCTCTATATCATATGTTTTTATTCTGATTTTTTTATTGATTGGAACAATTGGATTCTATAATGATTCCATTTCAGGCTATAATATTTTGGTCGGAGCTATCATTTCAAGTTTGTTGGTTTTTATGATTTCCCAAATTGTTCAAAGTTTTGTAAACTAATCTAAATAAAATTTTGTAAAAAAGTTAGTAAGTCCTCCCTTATAAGATTAAGATTGGAGACGGTCATTAAGCTGCATTACCACTTGAAGCTAAGCAGACGACTACTGCACAAACTTCTGATTTTTAAAACCAACAATAAGGAGTTAGAGACATTCCTTTTGGGAATGTCTCTTTTTGAGGATGGTTTCTTTTTATTTAGCCTTCCGCTCAAAATGATAATGAAGTCGATATTCACAAATATCCTTGGTCATATTAAACAAAACCCTCTGGTCTTCTGGTCTGACATCAAAGTACAGACTGAAAATATCGTCTTCGTAAGAAATCAATCCTTTAGAGCTGCCACTCCACTTAGACATAGGCATAGTTGCAATCAACTTGCTAACTCCATCTTTATCGTAATGCCATAGCTTTTTAGAGGATTTGTCAGCAAAGTCAATTTGTTTTCGATACTCTGTTTCTGTTAAGTAGCTATGAAAGAATGGTGCTGCTTCCTCAGAAGTGATTGGCTTGAACCAACTATCATCTCCACGCTCTAGCATGGCTAGCAGAACGACCATCTTATAACTCTTCGACATACCCGTTTTCTCTACTTCTACAAGCCATTGTTCATATCGATGAAAGATTTCGGATTCAAGTTCTGAAAGCTCGTTAGCATGCTCCAAGAATCCATAATATGAAGAGAATTCCTGACGATACTGCGGGGAATCAGAGGCACCTTTTAAATGCAATTCCAAATAGGAAGGCCTTCTTCCTAATTCCTGCTTTAATATGAGATAATCATTTACTAATTTATCTCGTCTAGGCTGCTTCTTCTTCGCCATTTCCTTTAAGAGGTTTATAACCTGGATATCTAATTTTATATCGCATAACTCAGGAACAATCGGCTCAATAGTTTTCGTCTTTTGCTTGCTCAAATCCGTATCAAACAAACTTAATTTAACATCTGCATTTCGATAATTACCGATTAAATCAATAATAACGCAATGATCCTTGGAGTCATGTAGTCTTAGCCCTCTGCCAATCTGCTGGATAAAGACCGTTAAAGATTCTGTTGGCCTAACAAATAAAAGCGTATCAACAGCCGGGATATCGACTCCCTCATTGAATAGATTGACCGTAAAGATAATATCGAGGGCTCCATCTGCAAGCTGCCTTATTGCATCATCTCTATACATATCTCTTTGTTTTGAATGCAGACTAATTGCCCTATAGCCCTTTTGATTAAAAAAGTCCGAAAGAAAATCTGCTTGCCTAATGGATGAACAGAAACCAATTGTACGTGTTTTTCTTTTGTCCTTCCACGCATTCAATACTTTTTGGGCCATCTCATCCCGTAATTGAAGCTGTAGTAACTCCTTTTTATCATACCGATTTCCTAGCCAAGTAATCTGACTATAATCTGTATCATCATACACACCAAAATATTTAAACGGCGCTAACCAGTTCCTCTGTATAGCCTCAAGGAAATCCATCCGGAATGCTACATTTCCACCACAGATAGCGTATACATCCTTGTTATCATTTCGATCAGGTGTGGCCGTGATTCCAAGCAAAAATTTCGGTTTGAAGTAATCTAGTACTCTTTGATAAGATTCAGCAGCTGCATGATGGAACTCATCGACGATAATCAAGTCAAATTCTTCAGGATCAAAAACTTGAAGATGCCGCTGCATGCTTAACGTGTAAATCGAAGCAAAAATGGTATGTCCATGCCTCTCCTTCACCTTGCCATTATAAATAGAAAAGCTCTCTTCCGGCATAACCGTTTGGAATGACTTCTTAGCCTGATATAGGATTTCTTCAAGATGGGCTATAAACAGCACCCGTTTAAAATTGCGCGCAAAGAACCCGGCTAAATATGTCTTTCCTAATCCAGTGGCCATTACGACTAACGCCTTATCATAATCTTCTTCCATTGTTTTATTTAATTCCTCTAATGCCTCAATTTGTGCAAAGCGAGGATAAATTTTCCCATACGGTGCAGATGATTCATGAATGATTTCTGCTGTCGGAATTGACTCATCAACTTCACTTGGAAGCATTAAATCCATTTCCTCTGTCTCTGTCCACTTTTGAGGAAGATTTGGATTAGTTATATGAAACTTCTCATAGCTTTCTTCATAATTCTTCAACGTTTCTTGATTTAAAGAAATCGTATGGTCACTATAAAACGTTTCTAAAAATAGATGCAGACCTTGAGAAAATACTTCTTCATCATCACTAACAGAAAGACTCCATTCCACTCCATTACTTAAAGCCGAACGTGAAAGATTAGACGAGCCAACAAACAGGCTATCTTGGTTCTCCTTTTGAAATAGATAAGCTTTAGGATGAAAGGATACCCCGTTACTCTTCCATAATCTGACCTCAATCCTTGAATCTATCCCTAATAATATCCTTAATGCTTCTGGCTGGGTCACAAACAAATAATCGCCAGTACACACTTTAATTTCCACTCCACGGTCAGCAGCCGCTTTTAATGCTTCTCTCAAATATTGAACACCAGATTTCATCACAAAAGAGGTCAAAATACAAATAGAAGAAGCAGAATCAATCTGCTTCAATAGGTGTGTCCCTAATTGACCGGTAATTAATTGGACCTTACTCATCTTCAACCTCAATCAGATAAATCTTCTCCTTAAATCCTCCGCGCTTATCTGCTTTGATCTTCCTTACCTTCTCCACTTCCTCGATAGAAGCCCCATGATACTCAGCCAAAGAATGAAGGATTTCTAACACATCGGCCAACTCTTCAATCGCATCCTCTTTACTTTCTGTCTCTACATATTCCTGTAACTCTTCAAAGCTCTTCTTTTTCAATTCTTCTATGTATTCCTTCTCATCTAACACTCTTGTTGTAAACTTCTTACCTGTAGCTTCAATCACTTCTGGAATACGATCACGAACTAATTTATTGTAAACTGGCATAAATTGGCCTCCTTCAAAGTTTATCTTACAATTATATCACTTACCCAAATTTTGTATTTATCACAAACCCCACTTAATCATGATATTATTTAATCATAGCAAACCTATAGGAGGAAAACATGAAAAAGCAAGTTAAAGTAGTTGCAGCCATTATTGAAAATGAAAATGATGAAATACTATGTGCGTTACGCTCTCCAGATATGAGCATTCCGAATATGTGGGAATTTCCAGGTGGAAAAGTAGAGAAAGGCGAAGATATTTTTACTGCTTTAAAAAGAGAGATTGATGAGGAATTACAATGCCAGGTTGAAACAGAGACTTCAATCTTTAATGATAATACGCATGAATATGAAACCTTCATCATTAACTTATTGTCTATAAAATGTAGAATCATTGAAGGCACCCCAACTGCCAATGAGCATTCTAAACTGATATGGTTAAAGCGAGAGAATTTAAGCTCTTTAAAATGGGCTCCTGCTGACATTCCAGCTGTGGAACAATTAATAAACGAAAAAAATAGTCTTCTCAAATGAGAAGACTATACTCTTTTAGTGAATTCAGTATATAAACTAGCCGGAACTTCATTCTCTAATTCCATTGTAACAGTAATTGGCTTTTCCCCTTCATATTCCACCGTGTTACCCTTGCCGATATAAATATAAGGTTCTGTCTTTCCATCTATTTCTTTATACTTTCTAATAAATAAATGTAAATGTATCCCTCTATCCTGGTTGAATACAATATTCTTTCCTCTCTCAGAACTTGGGGCTGTACTATTTGGAGTCTGCCATTGAAAAATGCGTTCGTTTATAAATTCATCGTGGTAATTAATGCTCTCTTTAATATCTTCTTCCTTGTGCAAATCAATAAATAAGAAATAGTCATTTCCATTCGAAAGTAGACCAGAACCCCTAAAGGCACTATGGCTTTTGCGATAATTTGATAGTAATGCGGCATCACCCATTTGATATTGCTCATACAGCTTCAAATGTGGCACACCATAGTAGTCTTCTTTAAATTCCTTTTCATATCTAAAGATTCCATAAATAATAAGATCTTCTATATACGTTCTATATTCATCATTCTGTAGAACCTTTTGATAAGAAGGTGTCTTAGTTAAATGATCATTTTCAAGAGCAAATAACTTAAAGTTCCTCTTTTTCTGACCAGGATCATAAAAATCCTGATTTAGACACTGAAAGGCATGTAATACGCTATCTTCATCTACCTCTTTAACCAACTTCAATATCTCACGTTTTGCGGTTTCTAAAGAAATCTCATCATGGTCCAATAGATATTTAGCTATAGCAAACTCATACACTCGCTTTAAAGGTAGCTTACTCGATAATTCTTTTAATACTCCTTCAAAAGCCTCGTCTAGTAATAACCCTTTTAGGAAGTCGTCTTTTTCAACCTTAGCTACAAATTGCAAATATGTTTTATCGCGATTAATAAACTTAATCGGATCCGGAGCTCCATCAAATTTCATATAATCCATTAATAATAAAGGAATTTTACCTTGATTCATTTTCTTAAATTCAAAATACTCTTCCTTCAAATACTTCAAAGAATTAAAGTTTTCCTTATCAATCTGCGCTAATATCCGTTCTTCAGAAATTTTATCCATTTGAATATGCGTACACCCTGGAATATTTGCAAAGCCAGTTGCAATAGCAACCTTCAAGCTTTCTTTATCATAATATCGACTACCATTTAATGCGATGGCAATTAAGAATGTTTTACTATGATTCCCAATGAAATCAAGTACAGTTAGGAAAGTCTTGTCTTTATGCTTACGAAGTCCTCTTCCCAGCTGTTGAATAAAAACAATCGGAGAATTAGTAGGTCTAAGCATTAAAACGGTATTTACAGAAGGAATATCCACACCTTCATTAAAAATATCAACGGTGAAAATAAATTCTAAATCATCATGGTCATCTTCTAACTTATTTATATAATGTGATCTCAGCTCGACTGAGTCATTTCCAGATAAACAGATACTTTGAATACCCCTACTATTAAATTCTTGTGCCATATATTGTGCATGTTCAACGGTTACGCAAAAACCTAGACCTTTTCTTTTTTCACCGTCATGGCCATAGAAATTCATATTCTTAATAATAAAGTCGACTCTCTCATTAACCTTTAATCTCTTCGTTATCTCTGCTACATCGTCAATATCTACATCACTTAAATCAATTCCCTCAATGTCGGTAATACCAAAATAATGAAAGGGAATAACCAGTTCATCCTCTAAAGCCTCATGTAAACGAACTTCCAAAGCAACATTATTATCAAATAGGTCAAAGACATTTTGTTGATCGCTTCTCTCTGGAGTAGCTGTCATCCCTAATGTGAACTGTGGGTCGAAATATTCTAGCACTGCTTGATAGCTTGGGCTTGTTGCATGGTGAGCCTCGTCAAAAATAATATAATCAAATTCGTCTCGTTTAAATTCCTCGTAGCATTTAGACAAAGTTTGTATGGTAGAAAAAATATAATCAGCATTTTTTTGCTTTTGATTCCCAGTCAGTAATCCAAATGTCAGTTTTTCATTAGGAAGGAGCTTTTCAAAGGTCTCTTTTGCCTTTTTTAATATTTCTTCTCGATGTACAATGAACAGTAATCTTTTAGGCTTGAATCCCTTTACGTCAAAAGCAGACATATACGTTTTACCCGTACCTGTTGCTGCTATAACTAAGGCCTTCTTTTCCCCAAACGATCTAATCCTTTCAAGGTTTTCAACCGCACGTTTTTGCATGTTATTAGGAATGATATATTCAGAGCTTTCATAAATAAATTGCTGCGCATTCGTATAGCCCTTTAATTTACTCAAAAACTCTTCATACTTACTAATGAAATTGTCATCCGCTACAACACTACTATTCCATAAGCCATCATATTCCTTTAGAACATCTTTTAGAAACTGAGCATCCTCTTTAGCAATAATCTCAACATTCCACTCAATATTACTCTTAAGGGCACTTTGAGTAATATTAGAAGAGCCAATAATCACCTTATAACTATCCTTAAATTCAAAAATATACGCTTTAGTATGAAAACCAATCGCCTTATCAGTTTCAAAAATCTTCAAATGGATATTACTAAACTCATTTATTTTCTTTAAAGCCTTCGCTTCAGTAAAATTCAGATAAGTAGAAGTAATAATCTTCCCCTTTACTCCCCTTTTTTCCGCATTCTTGAAAGTATCCAACAACAGCTGAAGACCACTATAATTAATAAAGGCCACACTGAAATAAAACTTTTCACACTCATTTATAGAAGAAATTAATTCATTTAATAAATTACCCTTGTCTGAATTAACAATTAGTTTTTTCTCGATGCTCATGATTTGCTCCTGACTGTGGTTATATAAATAAGAGAATTTTTTAATGTAAATTATACATTTCAATAACTCGTGGAACAATAATACATTATTCTAGTTTGTTTCTAAAAGCGATGATGGTTTCTCTTCAACTATTTTATCAGATAGGAAAATATATTCTATTCTTACTTCTTCAAGTAGTTTAAGTAAGTCTTTATCTTTTTTATAATACATATTTCTTAAAAGACCATTTTTGCTGATATATTATTTATCTTAAATATCCTTAATTGTTATTATTCCAAAACACCAAGAGATGTAAAAAAACTCTTACGTTAGACCATCTATTACCTTTTTTAATTCTTCATATGTACTTGGGTGAGCTATTTTTTTAAGTGAATTTAAAGATATTGTTTTTTGATGGGGGAAATGTATATCTAAGTCTTTAGTTAATACAACGTAAAATTCCCATTGTGTCGTATTTAATGGTTCAATTAATTCTAAGTTTTTCTCCTTTAGTAAACAAAAGACATATATATCAGCATTCCGTTTTACGGTCGGGTTATATTTATTTGTTGTATAATCATATTCTTTTTTTGCCCCAATACTAAAACTGATGTTTGAATATTTTTCCTTATGCCATGCTTGGATATATGCAGAAGATTTCACCTCAATTTTCATGCCTTTATAAACTAAATCATATGCGTCCCATTCAACTCGTAATTGATTTAAACAGCCAATAGCAGTTCCGATTAAAAACTCAGCAAAAATTCCCCTTAGGTTGTTTGTTAATATTTTTGAAAATCCCCATTGCCAGAAATCTAAAATAGTATGGTCTGTTCATAATATTGGAGTTTCTGATTTAAGAGGTTTATCATTATTCATTTATAACCACATCCTTTTATGCACATTCCAGGAAAACTACCAACGTTTCCCAATACATTTTATCTTCCCAATTAATTTCCACATAAACCTGAAGGCATTTCCCGTTGGATGAATCTGCCTTGGTCTCCTTTTGATCTTATAAGGATCCGTCCGTATAAGTGTACATTACGGATATAGCCTTACCTGCATATTCTTGATTGATTTAAACGGCATGAAATTATACATATAATAAAAAAAAGACAGTTTCTCCTAAATAGAAAAACCTGTCCCCAATAGTACCTAATAGATTATGATTGAAACATTAACTTTTTTCTTTATTTTCTTATTACAATGCTGTGTATCCACCATCAACTGTAAATACGCTACCTGTAACAAAAGAAGAAGCTTCTGAAGCTAAATATAAAGCAATTCCCCCTAATTCTTCCGGGGTTCCAGGTCTCCTCATTGGAGTAAGATTCATCCAAGCTTCAACCATTTCACCGCCTCTTTCAAAATATGGTTTTGTTAGTTCTGTTTTCATGTATCCTGGTGCAATTGTATTCACTTTAATATTATGTTGAGCCCATTCCATAGCTAAACTTTTCGTAAGCATGATAACGCCGGCTTTTGAAGTATTATAGGAAGATTGGCATTGCGGCGTATTGGCAATTATTCCAGACATAGAAGATATATTCACAATAGAGCCTTTCTTTTGTTCAATCATTACTTTGCCAACAGCTTTGGATACTAAAAAAACTCCATTCAAGTTAATATTTATTACTTTGTTCCAATCCTCGAATGACATATTTTCAGCTTTTTCATGTACCGTGATTCCTGCATTATTAAACAACACATCAATTTTCCCGAAGTGGTCCATCACCTTCGTTACCATATCGTTTACTTGATCTTCCTTTGTTACATCCATCCTTATTGCAATGGCTTCTATTCCTTCGTTACGTTTGAATTCTTCTGCTGTTTTTTTAGATTCCTCAAGATTTAGATCAGCAATGACAATATGGGAACCAGCCTGTGCCAAAGCCTCAGCCATTGCTTTACCTAACCCCATAGCCCCACCAGTGACAATGGATACCTTATCCTTAAGACTAAATTTATTTAAAATAGTCATTTTCACACTCCTCTAAACCGCCTTTTTGTTAACGCTTTCATTATTAGGGAAAAATGCTTATTTCATTTTGCAATTTCCATTGACTGATTGTCATCTATAAATTTGTTCATAGGTTGATTTACTTTCATAAAATAGGTTAATATAAAACCGAAAATATACAAAATAGTAAATGCCCAAATAGTGCCTTGCACACCTGCAATTGGCACAATCGCTGTTGCTAGGGCAGGTCCAACAAAATTACTCAAACCTGCAGATAAATTGTGCATAGATACAGCTGCACCTTTATGGTTTGGTTCAAGCGTTGGAAAAATAGCAGACATTGGAACGAAAGCAGCAATTGCAAATCCAAAGAAAATAGCTACAAATAATCCTACCCACATATTTGGCCCAATAGACATTGGCAAATAATAAAATAGTAATGTTGCTATAGCCATACCTATGCAACCAAACCATCTTACCTGTCTAACCCAGCCAATTCTATCTCCCAGAAGTCCCCACATAAGGTTTGTGAAAATAGTGGTAGCATATACTGCTCCCCATATACGTAACCATTCTGACATTGTAAATCCAATTTGATCAATAAATACAATCGGTAGAATCACTACAAATCCGAATAGTGAAATTTGATTAATGATTCGCACAACTGAAGCAATGGCAATTTGCGGGTTTTCATATGCAATTGTAATTGCTCTCAACACTTCACGCAATTTGTTATTTTCAGCATTCGTTTCTTTTTTATAACTATCGAAGTTATCTTTTATTAAAAACATTGCCATAAAGCCGCCTATTGCAATAAAGACAATTGCCATCCATAAAGTACCCATAACGCCTATAGCAGGGATTGAAAAACTCGGTAGATAAGTTCCAAAAACCCCCATTCCAACAGAATACATGCACCAAAACCATCCCATCGCAGAAGCCAATTTTTGTTTTGGGGCTGCGTATGCAATCCAAACCACAAACCCGTAAATAAACATTGGATATGCAATTCCTCGTATACCGTACATAGTGATCATCATGGCGAAATTTTCCTGTTCAAGACCTAGAGTTAGAAAACCTATATGGAAAACAATCCAAAGTATAAATCCAAAAATCATTGTACGACGCGGTCCTACTAATTCTGCCAACACTCCTGAAAGCCAAGATGCTATGGCAACAGTGAAACCATATACTGAAAATACCAATGAAGCTTGTTGTGTAGAAAAACCTAAATCTACTATATACTTAGATAAAAATGCTTGCTCAATTCCATCACCTGTCATAAAGAAAGCAATAGCAATATATCCCCATATTAAAGCTATTGGTAGACCAAAGATTTGCTTTGATTGAGAAGCAGATAAACTTCCAGCCATAGTTTTTCCCTCCTAAGGTACTTTTTTATCATTGAGAGTGTTTTACATACTAAATAAAGACTCAGAAAATATGGAGTTCCAGTTCGTAATCTTGAAAAACATTGACATTCAAATTTCAGGCCTGATTTCATAATAACTTGACAAAATGTGTGATTAAAATTGGATTACATAGAATAGAAGAACCCCTTTATTATTCTATGGAATTAAAATAACCTTCAAAGAATCAATCCCCTTTTTCACCATTTCGAATCCCTTCTCAAACTCCTCTAGAGGAAGCTTATGTGTAACTACCCCCTCAGTAGGAATTGATCCAGAAGCTATACCGTTTATTACATTTGGATAGCAGTAAGGTCCTAAGTGGGCACCCAAAATATCAAGTTCTTTTCGATCGCCTATAATACTCCAATCGACAGTTACAGGACTGGAAAATACACTAAATTCGACAAAGCGCCCAAGCTTACGGATTGCATGTAAACCTTGGATAACACTTGCTGGTGCACCACTTGCTTCAATATATACATCGCATCCGTAACCCTCTGTCATACTTTTGATTTCTGCCACCACATCTACCTTTGATGGATTGAGAACGATATCAGCCCCAAATCGTTTCGCAAGTTCCAAACGATCATCACGCATATCTATAGCAACTAGAGTACCAGGTCCTCTTAATTTCGCTGCTGCTACCATCCCTAATCCAAGGGTTCCTGCACCCGAGATAACAACAAAGTCTCCTAATTGAATATTCGCTCGATTGACTGCATGCATGGAACAAGCATATGGTTCAATTAATATAGCTTTTTCAATCGGCAGGTCATGGGGAACTTTATGATTTATAGCATTTACCGGGAACTTCATATATTCAGACATGCCGCCGTTTACATTGGTCTGAAATCCATAAATATCGTGCTTTTCACACATCCAGTATTGTCCATGCTTACAAAAGCGACATGTATTACAAGGTACAATCTGTTCTGAAATGAGACGATCACCAATAGAAAACTCTGTCACACCTTCACCTACCTCGACAACAGTACCAACAAATTCATGACCTGGAATGACAGGGGTTTTCACATAACTAGGTTGACCATCCTCTCCCCCCCAAAACATCGGTGCGCCATCCCATGCTTTTACATCACCAGCACAAATGCCACAGGCTTCTACCTTAATAAGAATCTCTTCTGCTTCAGGGGAAGGTGTATCTACAGTTTCAAGTTTATATTCACCAGGTCCATAACATATAACCGCTTTCATTTTCTCAGATACATTGGACATAATAATTCTCCCTTCTCTTTATCCTCATTTTTAAAAATATTATCTAAAAAGTCTTATCTATATAAAACTCTTAAATTAGGGTTTTAACGATTATATTGAAGATACACAACATGGGTTTGCAAATACTCATCTAACCCATGCTTTCCGTCAGCACCGCCGATACCTGACTTTTTCCAACCCGCGTGAAAACCTTGTATTGCCTCAAAGTTTTCACGATTGACATACGTTTCTCCAAACTGCAATTCATTACTTGCACGCATTGTCACATCTAAATTTTGTGTGAAAATGGAGGACGTCAATCCGTATTCGCAATCATTTGCTAATTCTAGTGCTTCATCTAAATCCTTAAAGATTGCAATAGGCAGTACTGGACCAAAGATTTCCTGATGCATAATATCCATCTCATTATTTACATTTACGAGTATAGTTGGTTCATAAAAATAACCTTTTTCTCTAGTTGAACGCTTCCCCCCTGTCAGCACTTTAGCCCCACTGGAAACTGCTTCTTGAACCATTTTCTCTACTGATTCCAGGGCTTCCATGCTAACAAGAGGTCCCATATCAAGATTATCATCAACCAAAGGATTCCCGTATTTCGTTTGTTCCATTACTTTTACTACTTTTTCAATAAATTCGTCAGCTACTTTCTCATGGACGTAAACACGCTCTGTACAATTACATACTTGCCCGGTATTAATCACACGAGAAGCGACTATTGAACGTACCGCCAAATCTATATCTGCATCATCCATAACAATAGCCGGTGCTTTTCCACCTAATTCCAAGGACACCTTCGTGATGTTTTCCGCTGCTGTACGCATAACAGCAACACCAGCATCATAACTGCCTGTCAAGCTGACCATCCCTACCTTTGGATTCCCTGATAACTCTTGACCAAGCGTTCTTCCACTGCCAGTAACTATGTTAATAACCCCTTTAGGCAATCCCACTTTTTCAATGATTTTTGCAAATTCTATAGCATTATTAGGGGATACATCACTTGGCTTCAAGACGATGGTGTTACCCGTAATCAAAGCAGGGGCGGCTTTACGAGCAATTAAGAAGAAAGGGAAATTCCAAGGCAGAATGCCGGCAATAACTCCAATTGGTACTTTATGAACGAAAATATGTTCATTTGGACGATCACTTTGGACGATTTCTCCTTCATAACGTCTTGCCCACTCAGCCATATAATCAATGTAGTCTGCTGTAAAGTGTACTTCCGTTTCAGCAAGAGCGAGGGTTTTCCCCATTTCCTCTGAAATTGTACGTGATAAGACATCCACACTTTCACGAATCTCCTTAGCAATAGCTCGTAAATACTGCCCTCTTTCGATTGCTGGAAGCTTCGCCCATTCCTTTTGTGCTTGTTCCGCTGAATCGATCGCTTGACGGACATCTTCAACGGTTCCTTTTGGAACTTCTGATATTACTTCTTCTGTTGCGGGATTCACAACTTGTGTTGTTTCCTTCGAGCTGGATTCAACAAACTCTCCACCAATTAACATTTTGTACTTCTTTGTAATCGTCTGCATTTAGATACATCCCCTAACTTAAAGAATAGTGATTTAATTGAGCTAGCGAATTAATAGAAATATTTAAAAATGAATAAAGCATATGTTCCGACTTGTACCATGTCTTTTCTTAGCTAATAAAATTGACCCTCCCCATTATTAATAGTCAATCATTTTTGGAATGATTTTAAGCTAGGGAAACGACCAGGAACTTTGAATTTTTCTTCTCGTAATTGAACTAATGTGCTCACTTGTTCATCCGTCAACTCTTTTGGCCCCCCGATTGCAGAGGTTAAAAAAAGAAGTTTCGCATAGAATTCCATCGATTCCATCTTAAAGTAGGCGTTCATTAAATCAATCCCGCACGTCAATGCCCCATGATTGGCTAATAAAATAGCATCATGATCTTGAAGGTAAGGAACAATAGAGTTAGGCAGCTCTTCTGTGGAAGGTGTTCCATATTCCGCTATAGGTACTTCTCCCAAGAAGATAGTTGATTCTGGCATGATTTGCTTGTTAAGTGGCTTACCGCAAATAGCATAAGCCGTAGCATGTAAAGGATGAGCGTGAACAACCGCTTTTACATCTGGACGTTCTTGATATACACGTAAATGCATTTTAATTTCTGAGGATGGGCTCGTGTTTTGAGCATTTTCCTCTATTACTTCTCCTTTACTATTAATCTTGCAAATCATATCCGGGGTCATAAATCCCTTTGATACTCCTGTTGGAGTACAAAGTAAAGAATCTTCTGAAATTTTAACCGAAATGTTCCCATCATTCGCTGCACCCATGTCTTTCATATACATCCTCTTACCAATGTCACATATTTGTTCTTTAAGTTTTTGTTCTTGTTGAGCTCTACTCATTTTAAATCCCCTTATCATATTTATTTCTTAGGTTAATTTTATGCTTACGTTTTTTTGTTGTCAACACAAAACAAAGTTAATATTATTTTTTTATGTTGTTTCATGTTGTTTTTAATAATAAATTTAGAGTAGAATAAATTAAATAGTGGGATGGTGAGATTTTTATGAATAAATCTAAAAAATGTCTAGCTTTTGATTTTGGAGCATCGAGCGGAAGATTAATTGCAGGTATTTATGATGGGGAAAAAGTCGCATTAGAAGAGATATACCGGTTTAATAATGAACCAATACGAATAAAAAATCATGTACATTGGAATCTCAAAAGTTTTTATAATCACATATTAAAAGGGTTGGCAGCTGCTTCATCAATTATTGGGGAATTTGATAGTATTGGAATTGATACATGGGGAGTTGATTATTGTCTTTTAGACAAAGAAGAAAAGCCTTTACACTGGCCCTTTCAATATCGAGATACTAGAACAAAAGGAATCTCAGATGAAGTTCCTATTCCTTTTGAAGATTTCTATTCTAAAACAGGTATACAATTCTTGTCATTTAATACGGTTTATCAATTATTTACTGATTTTAAAACCAATCCGGAGTTGTATAAGAAAGCTGAATATTTACTATTCATGCCAGATTTGTTTAATCATTTTTTATCAGGAAACATGAAAACGGAATATACAATTGCTTCCACTAGTCAACTATTGAATGTATACAGCAAACAATGGGATTTTGACTTAATCAATCAATTGGAATTTCCTAAAAAGATATTTCAGGAAATCATTTCTCCTGGAGAAATTCACGGATATTTACTTGATAAGCATACAAAACAATTAGGCATTAAATCTGTTCCAATTATTTCAGTAGGCAGCCATGATACTGCCAGCGCTGTAGCTGGAATACCATTAGAACACGAAGATAGTGCATATTTGATTTGTGGGACATGGTCTTTATTAGGACTTGAAAGACAAGACCCCATTATTAATGAAAAATCTCTAATCCAGTCGTTTACTAATGAAGGTGGTATTTCTAACACAATAAGATTCCTTAAAAACATTAATGGTATGTTTTTATTGCAGCAATTAAGAAAAAATTATAATCAAATTTATAATAAAAAAATTGATTTTCCTGATATCATTAAAGCTGCCAAGTTAACCAACGAAAAGTTCTACATTAATCCAAATCATCCCTTATTCTTATCACCGGATAACATTATTGAAGCTATCAGATCTTATTGCATTTCCACAAAACAGGGGGAACCTAATAATCTAGGTGAGTGGGCATTGGCCATCTATAATGGCTTAACAAGGGAATTCAGGGAACAGTTGCTTAACCTTGAAAAGATTACGGGTAATAAAATTAGAAAGATACATATGGTTGGTGGCGGTATCCAAGACGAATTATTATGCCAACTGACTGCAAATGTAACTAATAAGAAGGTAGTGGCAGGTCCTTTAGAGTCTAGTGTTATGGGAAATATAATGGTACAACTGTATGCATTAGGAGAGTTCTCAACTCTTTCAGAAACAAGACAGGTTATAAAAAGGTCTGTATCGCTGAAAGTGTACGAACCAAAATAATAAAAAAAAGGGGATCTTTATGTTACCGAAAGAAAGATTACAAAAGATAGTTGATATAATTCAAATCGAAAAGAAAGTCCATGTATCAGAACTTAGTCAAAAGTTTGAAGTCACTGAAGAAACAATTCGAAGAGATCTCGAGAAATTAGATAAAGAAGGGATTGTAACAAGAACTTATGGAGGAGCTATAATAAACCGTTACAACAATGAAGATTTGCCATTTAGCACAAGAACTTCACTAAATATAGAATTAAAACAATCGATTGTTTCAAAAATCCACCATCTGATAAAAGATGGTGACAAACTTATGGTCGATCCTAGTTCTACAACTTTCGAATTGGTCAAAACATTATATGAAAAGCAGAACTTAACGTTAATTACAAATTCAGTAAAGATATTAAATGAGTTTGGCGACTCCCATCATCAAATCATTTCAACCGGCGGAGATTTGCGAAGAAAATCTCTTTCATTGATTGGACCCGTAGCTCAAGCAACTGTTAATAGATATAACGCAGACGTAAATATATTTAGCTGCAAGGGGATATCGCTTGAAAAAGGAGTTACGGAATCTAATGAGCCTGAGGCAGAATTAAAAAAGGTAATGCTAAAAAATTCAAGAACAAACATCTTGCTTGTAGATCACACTAAGTTTGATAAGGTAGCGTTTGTAAAACTATTTGATATTAATAACATAAACGTATTAGTAACAGATCAAAAACCCTCAAACGAGTGGATAGAGAAACTGCAATCCCATAATGTAAAGTTAATTTACTGAGTATAATAAAAGTATCAAATTGTCTTCACCTTTATCCTTAGAAATAACTTAAAGACATTCACAAATTCCCAATGTTTTTATGAATTCTTAAAACGTTTTGATCGACAATTGGAAGCTTCCCTCCGAATCATAGCTACTGTTTCTTTCTTTATTTTCAAGATTTATCAATGGGTGATTCTGAGTTGAAAATGGGATGTCTACCCCACGCCTTTATTTACTATAGGAAAAAAACTACGAAAAAGCCCTTTTTTCTTCATTTAAGGGCTTTTTTATGTCCATAAATGTATACTTTATGGACATAAAACAACTCAAACAGGTGTACATCAAGGTCAACATTTGATTATTAATTACCTAAATATATTCTTTCTAGTCTTTTCTCGCCAAAGCATGATAAATACCCTCACCTTTTACCAATCTTCTTCATCTTCATCCCAATCTTCTTTTGCCCATTCAAGGCGTTCGATTAAATAGTCTAAAAAATTTCCGGCAAGCGTTCGACCATAGCCTTCCTGATTATCCCACATAATAACTGGGCATTCCCCATCTTTCATTTTATTAGTATCAAGGCAATAGGCAAATTCATCAATATCTTCTATAACCACGAGTCCATCTATTAAATCATAGTACTTTTGATGACCTTTGGTAGCATCTACTACTGCTGGACCCGTAAAACCATATCCAATAATCTCCACACCAAAAAGTCCGCCATAACCATAATTTCTTAAAAACCACTTATAACTTTCCGGTAATGAGACTTCTAATTTTTGTTCAGTTTCTTTTACTTTGTCTTCACTTACTCCACCTGTAAAATCATTATCTTTGCCATATTGCTTAATAAATTCCTGTAAAGCTGAATATTTCACCAAAATCACCTACTAATCTTGAATTTCGTATTGCACGGTCAAGTTTGAAGAATACACTAAGGGAATAATCATATTAAAAGCAAAAATTCAATTCTCGTTTTTCTTGAATCTTTCTGGGATTTTATTTTTCCATATTAACATGAGTTCTTTAAATTCTTCAGTCTCCATTTCGTTTTCATAAGGTTCTTCATATGTATAAAAGTGTTCAAGGACTGTCAAATCTTTTTTTATTAGCACACTTGTTGCATTAAGTTGAATTTCAAACTTTTCGTGTAAACCATTTAAAACATTTTCAACTATCGTAATATACTCATCTGCTTCTTCCTCTGTAGGGATGTCTTCAATAAAATCAGCGAATAATTTTATTTCATCCGATAATTTTATTCTCAATGTCCCAACATGGTCTCTAAAAAAATCGTATGAATATTTCATACTCAACCTCATAAAAATTCCTTTGAATTTCAAAAGAGCTATCAGCCGTTCCAACAAAATCCTTATAGCATTATCAATTCATATAAATCCAGCTTTCACCAATCTTCTTCATCTTCATCCCAATCTTCTTTTGCCTCTTCAAGACTTTCGATCAAATAGTCTAGGAAATTATCAGCTGCGGTAAAACCAAATCCCTCTTTGTTATCCCACATAATAACTGGACATTCTCCATTTTTCATTTTATTAGTATCGAGGCAATAGGCAAATTCATCAATATCTTCTATAACCACAAGTCCATCTATTAAATCATAATACTTTTGATGACCTTTAGTAGCATCTACTACTGCTGGACCCGTATAACCATATCCAATTATTCTCACTCCAAAGAGTCCACCAAAACCATAGTTTCTTAAAAACCACTTGTAACTTTCCGGTAATGCGACCTGTAGTTTTTGTTCAGTTTCTTTTACTTTGTCTTCACTTACTCCACCTGTAAAATCATCATCTTCGCCATACTGCTTAATAAATTCCATTAAAGCTGAATATTTCACCAAAATCACCTACTAATCTTGAGTTTCGTATCGCCCGGGCAAGTATGAAGAATACACTAAGGGAATAATTCATAAAATTTCCCAGCTAATTTATCGGGCATTGATGACTTCATTTAATTTTATGTAAGAAGGCCCTAAATAACCCCTGACACCAAAGGTGCCAAGGGTTTGAAAGATTAACACATTGACATATAATGTTCGCTTTCCCATGGGTAAACTTATGTGGAAATATTCTTCGATCTTATTCACTAAAACACGAATAGGCTTCACATTACCTTTATAGTATTACTTTTAAGTTTTTTCGTCTTAAGATCTTTTATGTGGTCAGTTAGTGATTAATTATTTTTTTCTTAATTTCGACAAATAATTAAATTAAAAACATAGATTCAATTCTCATTTTTCTTGAACCTTTCTGGAATTTTACTTTTCCATATTAACATAAGTTCTTTAAATTCTTCAGTCTCCATTTCGTTTTCATAAGGCTCTTCATATCTAAAAAAATGTTCAAGTACTGTCATATCTTTTTTTATTAGCACACTTGTGGCATTAAGTTGAATTTCAAACTTTTCGTTTAAACCATTTAATACATTATCAACTATCTCAATATATTCATCTGCTTCTTCCTCTGTAGGGATGTCTTCAATAAAATCAGCGAATAATTTTATTTCATCCGATAATTTTATTCTCAATGTCCCAAAAGGGTCTCTAAAAAACTCGTATAAATATTTCATTCTCAACCTCCTTCATAAATTGGATAAGCAGTGGCAACTGATCCGTCTGTTTTAAGATACATATCTATTTGTAATCCAGAAGATGTTAAACCGGAATATTTATTTTCACCAATTTGCGTTTTGTTTTTAAAAGCCTCATCAATAGCTTTTAATACTTGTACCCGGTCCCATTCTTTTGGGAAAAAACTTGATTTTGCTCTCTTTTCTACTCCATCTATTACCACCTTAGCTCTATATACTCCATTTCTATCAGGCCTTGTTTCTGTACCTGGAACTATTTTACCACCCATCATACTCTCGTGATGATAACCAACAGCCTTTCCACGTCGATTAATCTCACCATGATAAACATGTCTCATAGTATCTAAAGTAAACTTGTTTCCACCGTTTCCACTAATCTCAGACTCCACTCTCGCCATAGAAATTAACTGATCCTTCAACCCAACACCATTAACCACATTATAAGGTACTGCCCCTGCCAACGACAGTTGGTTTTTTGGATTGTATGGCAATAGGTTAGGAATGGAGACTAGTTCTTTTGCCTTCGTAACGCCTTTTACTGCAGCGGCTTTTGTAGTAACTGCCCCTGTCTTCGCTACGGCTCCTGCGCCTTTTGATCCGACTACTGATGTGACGACTGTTCCGAGGGCATAGGATACCCAGTGAGCTCGCGAGTAGGCATCGCCATTTACCATATCCCGTTCATATGAGTCGGAGATGGACTTGGAAATATATTTATAGGTTTTTATCGGGTGCATAATCGAATTTACCACGCCTTCGACCGTTTCCCCGGGATCTGTGACAAAGTCCCAAACTTCTGTCACAAAGTCTTTACCTACATCATAAAGGCCTACGCCGATTCCTTTTGTAATGTCTGCGGTTTGCTTAGCCGCTTCTAGCTGCATAACATATTGCTGCTGGGTGGGCGCTAAGTTTTCGTATCCGATCTGCTTGGCGATTTTGAGGAATTCATCCGGATCTGTTACATGGTCGAGTTGTGCCTTCAAGTCTTTGATCCGGCGATTCTCCGCTTCCTCTTGTTTAACCTTCAGATATTCTGCGTTCTCTTTCTTCCTTACTTCTAGGTTTTTATAGGCTTCACTATTTTTATAAGCTGTCGCATTAAAATAGAGCGGGGATACTACTCCTCCTCTTGTACTGGATGCTTTCAATTGCTCCATAAGTGCCGCCACTGCCGCTTGGTCCGCTTCGGATTTGGCATATTCAGCCGTCCACTTATGATCGATTTCGTTTACTTTGTCTATCGTTTCGGTTCGTTTTGTTTCAGCTTTCTCGATATTTTCAAAGAACGCATCATCGGAAAAGGGCTCTAACTGAATGATATCATCAATTCCGGAGAATATTTTTTTCAAATCATTTTTCTGAGCTGTGACCATTTCCTTTGAATTTCGAGTCGCATTTGTCAGCTCTTCCTCTAAAAAAGGGACCGTAACCACGGTTTCACTAAGGTTCGCTTCGATTGTATCTCCTTGAATTCCGCTTAAAAAGGCAATATGCCGATTGATCAGACGCAGCCAAGAATCCACGACATCGATCTGTGCTTTGTAAAACCCTTTAATGGCCTCTGCTCCTTGACCCTGCAGCTCATCATCCAAATGAACGATACTCTCAAATCCTTTTTTCAATTCCGTGAGCTGTTCTTTTAGGTCCTTATATTGTCCGGCACGCGTTTCTATGGCCTGAACTAGTGTTTGAGATTCGTAAATCATCGACATAATGGAAAGTCCTTTCAACTTCTTTTCTTATTCATTTCTATGTAATGTTTTTATTCACTGTAAAATTATGGACTAAATATATTTTAGAAGAGTTTCTATATTTATTCAAGAATTGAAGGGGCTTTTTACTAAACGAAATCAACTTTAACATACGTCTAAAACACTTTGAGACGCTGTAATGATATCCAGCGATACTGACCATCAATGCAAGTTCTTCTGTTGTGCAGGTTAGTAAATTTTTTTCAACAGAATAAAAATCATGTAAGATAATCTGACATATAATGTATTGTAAGGAATATCTAAATATGATAGTATTTTCACATATTGTACATATTTTAATAATGAAGGAGCTAGCTAGACATGAACATAAAAAAATATCTAGGAATCACGTTTCTATCAGTTACACTATTATTCTCTGGATCTATCGCCACTATCCATAGCTCAGCAAATAGTAAGTCAAAAGAAGAGAAAGTAGAAGCAACTTCAACAAATCCCAAGTTAAACAATGTGAAAATTTTGGCTACTGGCGGAACGATTGCAGGTTCTGCTACGTCCAATACTGACACAACTGGTTATAAAGCAGGTGCACTTGGTGTGGAAACACTAATTAAAGCTGTTCCTGAACTAAAACAAGTAGCAAATGTGAGTGGTGAACAAATCGCCAATATTGGCAGTAACAATATGGATAATAAAACTTTATTAAAGTTGGCAAAACGAATTAATGAGTTATTAAAATCTAAAGACGTTGATGGAATTGTCGTAACGCACGGAACAGATACCTTAGAAGAAACTGCTTACTTTCTGAATCTGGTCGTAAAAAGCAACAAACCTGTCGTGGTTGTTGGATCGATGAGACCGGCTACAGCTATTAGTGCAGATGGACCTTTAAACTTATATAATGCTGTAAAAATTGCTGCTAGTAAGGATGCTAAGAACAAAGGTGTTTTAATCTCATTAAATGACCGGATAGGCTCTGCACGTTATATAACAAAAACCAATACAACCATGACAGATACATTCCAATCTGAGGAACAAGGCTATTTAGGAGCAATCTCAGGTGATAAAATATTTTTCTACAATGAACCCACTCGTAAACATACAACCAAATCGGTGTTTGATGTATCAAAACTAGATAAACTTCCTCAAGTGGACATTATTTATAGCTATCAAAATGATAGTAGATATTTTTACGATGCATCTGTGAAAGCAGGAGCYAAAGGGATCATAATTGCAGGTGAAGGAAACGGTTTAACTTCTGATACTGCTTTTGAGGGTGCTAAAGACGCTGTCAAAAAAGGCGTGATTATTACTCGCTCTAGCCGTGTAGGAAATGGTATTGTTACGAGAGAAAAGATTGACAATGAAAATAATTTTGTTACAGCGGACTCACTTAATCCTCAAAAGGCACGCATTTTGACGATGCTTGCATTAACAAAAACAGATGATCCAAAAGAAATTCAGCAATTTTTTAACGAATATTAATAATTAAAATTAGAATGCCTTGATTAACTAAAAGTGAATGAAATTTAAAGCATACGATGGTATAAATCATCAACGTATGCTTTTATTTATTTTTAACCATCCCTTGGTTGAATTATTAATTTTGCGATTACTTTCGTAAAGCCAAATTTTGCGGTACAATAGGAGGATTTGTATGTATCCAGGATTCTGCCGTGTTCAGACGAAATATTATGATGCGTCCTTTATGTTTGCGTGGCTGGCAGTGCATGCTTGGTCAATAAGAATGCTCCTTTTAGAATTACGCCATTTACAAGGCCCCTTTTTTCTACAGGGAAGTCTTCCACTGGTGAGATGAATTGCAGTCCTGCGTTATTTACTAGAACATCCACCGTACCACGTTCAGCGATGACTTGATCGACATCGTTTTCCTTCTCTATATTTTTGGCGATATACGCTTCCAACCACTTCTTCCATTATTTTAACTGGCTTGTGTTCAACTACTGAGGCATGATTTTTTGCATATTTTCTAAAGAACCATCAAGAAACTTCCAAACCTGTTCAATTGGAGCGTTAATTTCTATGTCTCTTGTCCATTTTTTCAATGAAAGTCACCTCTACCTTTATTATGTAAAACCAAAATTACAACTGAAAAATCGGTAAATACCTAGAGGCGCTTTAAACAACTTTTTTGAATTTAAATGTCCTTCTGTAAATAAATTACTTTATTAAAATGCTCCTTTTTAGTGTTATTCTTGTATAATAGACCAAACTGTTAATTTTCGGGAGAATCCAATGAATTTTATTAATCAAAACATATTAGATAATCTCTTTTATATTTTAGTAAGTATTTTGATTTATTATACTTTATTAGATCATGTCAAAAAGTTAAGTCAGTACCCCAAGACCCTTATCACTGCATGCATGAGCATTCCTATTATATTATGTATGAAGTTTCCTATTTATATAGATGAATACTGTGTCCATGATCTCCGGCAAATTCCTTTTATAATTGGGACACTTTATGGTGGTTGGCCTGTAGGGGCTGCCCTGTTAGTCATAATATTAACTCTTAGGTTTGCTTTTTATGGTTTCAATTCCCTTACGTTAATTGTTTATTTGGTTATATTTATAATAACGGCTCTATTTTCTTCAAAATTCAATACTTTTAATAGAAAAAATAAGCTAAATAGCTCCATTCTATTAATTTTGTTTCTAGGAATTCTAACCAGCCTTATTTCACTCGTTATGTCTGACTTTTTTCAAATAACGGAGGCGTATGTATTTTACTTTATTATCCTCCCTCCTTTCATTATCGGTTTGGCTGTGTATATCATGGAAGTTTTAAAAGATGCGATTTTAATCCGAACACAAATGATAAGGCTTGAAAAAATGGAGGTAGTCAGTCAGCTTGCTGCAAGTATTTCACATGAAGTTAGAAATCCTTTAACAGTTGTGAAAGGATTTGTTCAACTGTTAAAGGCTCCTGATCTAACTCAAGAAGTAAAAGAAGAATATATACAGCATGTTGTTAGAGAGCTTAATAGTGCAGAATCCATTATTTGTGAATACTTAGCATTTGCAAAACCTGCAATCGAAAAAGTGGATAATATTTCAATTAACCGTGAAATAGGATATGTAATTGAAATGATAAAACCATTGGCTAGCATGAATTTAATTACTATTTCTGAACAGTTGACTCCAGGCATTACCCGGGGGAATATTCAGCATTTCAAGCAATGCTTCCTAAACCTAATTAAAAATGGTATAGAGGCAATGCCAAACGGCGGGGAACTTAGTATTGTTTCCTATGTAAATAATTTCGACATCATTATCGAAATAAGTGACAATGGAGTCGGAATGAACAAGGAACAAATAAATCGTTTTGGCGAACCTTATTACAGCTCCAAAGAAAAAGGAACAGGGTTAGGATCAATGGTAGCTGTTAAGACCATCCAAACGATGAATGGAACACTTCATATAAATAGCCTTTTGAATAAAGGGACGACGATTTCAGTAACACTTCCCGTTTATCAAGAAGGTTATTCTGCAAAATAAATGAAGAATCACGCCTCATATAAAAAAGTCCGCCATTTACGGCGGACTTTTAATTTGTAGACAAACTCGATAATATTGTTGAATTTAATTAGAGATATGGGTAAAGAGATTGTTGTTGCTGTAGCACCAGTCTTATCCTGTCTGCGTTCGCCTAGAAACGGAAAAAGAACCACTCATCCCTCCAAGATGGCAATGGTTCCTCTTCTTATTCTTCTGATTAAGAGTTATTAGATTGACCAACCACTCTTGCGGTTGTCACCCTCATGTTAGCTTATTGGGGTGTTTTTAGTTTATGTTAATATTCACTAAACTAAATTTTGCTTACGGAAGCCATATCTATATAAACCTAAAAGGAAAGGATACATTATGGCAAGTGTGAAAGCTGTAACAAAAATTATTTCTCCTACTCCAAGTTCTGGATCATTAAGTACCTCCAACATTATATATACTGGCATTTCAATTACAGTAATTATAAATATGAATTTCCAGAATGACTTTGATAATAACTGCTTCTTATATACATAACCGTATAATCCAATTGTGGAGATAATGCTAATAACCGTATCCGTAGTTTCTAACACTGGACCATTAACCGTTTCTACAAACATTGAAGCTACTGATATAGCTATCACTGCCCAAAAATAAACTTTCCAGAACATTTTTGCACTTCCCTCTTCTTCTATCCTCTGTGGTAATTAAAATATTTTTTTATTTAAATTTAACCGGTCGTAATTGTCTTTCAAGAATTTCTCTGCATCCATATAGATTGTTCTCTTAGACTTCTCACCTTAAACTCAATTGGCCTTTGGCTAGTCCAAGCAACCCTAAAAGCGCTATTATCATTCCGAAATTATCCATTAATAGTATAACAAACCATTCTAGTAAAATGTTCTTATACCAAAAATATTTTTATGTAACTAATCTATGAATCTTCGTTCAATTTTCCTACGTTAAAAAAACCTTGGCGTTTTTTCCCCTTCCAAAAACAAAGATAATATGACCTAAGTGGCTACTGGAAGGCTAGAGGACTCGACCATTTCTAGGAGAACCCCTTTTGTATACAAAAGGAAGTCCGCCATTTCGGCGGACTTTTTTATAATAGAGTGCTCTTAATTCAAATTCATTTTTTCTGTTCAAGGCATTGATAAACCGCCATCATATCTCGTTTGTTCAATTCACGAATTCGGGCGAAAATGGGGATATCGGCAACGGCCTCGGTACGTTCACTTTCAGCCACGGCATCGCTTACTTTCCCTGTCAGCCAGGTTTGCACGTCGATGCCCTCGACGATTGCTTTGCGCCCTTCATCATCGATGCCACTGGCATGACAGCTCACACAGGGTATCGTTAATTTATACACACCGTCATGGATGTTATCTTCTGAAATGACTTTCTTCCCATTACAGAATGGACATTTATGACTTGCTTTAATTTTATTGATTTGGGTAACGATTTTTTTGTAGCCAAATGCTTCATAGACATAGGTTAATTTTTTGTATTTGCCATTGGTGAAATATTTATCAATAATGGTTTCTCTTGTTTCGTTAATATTGGCAAAGTCACAGATGGTGACCTGGTTTTTGCTGCTGATTGCTTCGATATTGCCTTTAATGCTGTCCCAGAATGGTTGGGTATTTTGAAGAACCACTTCATAGCCGACAAAGCTTGCTAGTTCGAGCTCTAGCATTTTCAATGCCGCTTTTGTTTCACGTGGAAGGAATGAGACATCATCAGTGAGTGCGATATCGCCGCCCACAATTGCTTTTAGTTTTTCCAGTTCTGGCAGCTTCCCTGCAATTTTGATGACTTGATCAATTGGCTGTTGGATGATCTCGCGAATGTCCGTATCACCAAACATCAGCTTTTTATGATGTTTGAGAACCGTTCCTTGACAGACTGGACAGTCGATCATTTCTTTTGTTTCTTTCATCTGCTCTTTAATGATTGATTTCGATACGAAGATATAACGGCCAATGATGAAATTGAATCCTTCCCATGTTCTTGATGCCTTGCCTGCTTTATCATAAAAGGACTTTTCCCAGTACCCATATAAGAAGGTATGCTTTTCGGCATCTGTCATCTCATTATAGCTTTTACTAATGTCGTGGCCGAGTTCATTCTTGATCTCATCAAACAGGAATTGCAGTTTTGGATGCTGATAATATTTTAATACTTCCATCACGTCAGGATGTAATAAACCATCCCAGAATGGCACGTTTTTGTCTTGTATGACGACATCGAAATCGAATTTTTCAATGACCCGGCGTCCCGAACAGCTTGGACAATGATTTTCTGCAGAATAGAAATCGAAGCTTCTTGTATCCTTATTGGTCGGATGTGCAGCCACTAGATGATTAATCATTCCGCCCAATTCATAAAGAAACGTATATTGACTATACAAATGCCGTTCAAGATCGATGGCGATCACAGGTGCAATCGTGTCGGACTCGTACTCCCCATAAATCACGCGAGCGATTGGTGATAAGCTTTTTAAAATGCCGCCCTTATAGACGTTCTCTGCGTTTTTAAAATAGTCCAGATGATTTTCTTGTAAGTAATTGATGCCATTTTTTGACCGAAGTGTGGAAGTGATTTGCAATGGCTCCACTCGATTTCCACTGTCTTTGTGACGATAATGATCATCATGACTGACAACATCAAGATGTTGGACAGGTTCAAGCTGTCTTTTACCAAAATCCACGATATAATCCGAGCTATCCAGCATATAGCCATTATGTTCAATCATGATGATGGAGACCGATTCATCCTCCAGGATGACCCTGACACTATCGATGAATTGGTTTAAAATATTTTGCGATAACCCTTTTGATGGCTCGTCAAAAATGAACAGCGTGTGCGGGTTTCTTGTCTTCGCAAAAAGCTCGGAAACTAAGTGGACACATTGAAATTCACCCGTCGATAGTGTTTGTGTTTTTCTTTCCAACGTCAAATAACCAAGCCCAAGTTTGATCAATAAACTCAAGCGTTTATGTGCGATGTCTTCTGATGGCAATTCCTCGATGATATCTTCGATTGAACGCTGAAAAATATCATCAATTTCAGCACTGTATTTGGTGAGTTTCTTTTTAATATCAAGAAACGTCGCAACGGTTGATCGACTTGTAATCGATTTGTTTCGGTCCTGCCCGACCATTACAAGCTTATCCTTTGGATATCGCTTCTGAAAATCCTTGGAGATACATTCATTGACAAGTGTAGATTTACCGCAGCCTGACTCACCCGTAAAGGTAACGAGCCTATTCTTGGGAATCCGGATTTCCTTCATTTGAATATTACGGCAGTAAAGATCCTGAAATTGATAGTATTCCGTTGGCGCTGCTTCATTTCGTTCCCAGTTGATTGGTTTAGGCCGCGGTGATTCCTCAACGATTTTCCCGCCATATTTCCCGCTGCCAGGTCCAAAGAACAATTGTTCATCTGTGCTATCTAACACCGTGTCTGAGTGATCAATGAGCCAAATTTGATTTTTATAACCTAATTGCTTAATCTGTTCCAAAATTTTCAAAAGGGTTTGATGATCAAGACCGACGGATATTTCATCGATGATGATCACGGTATTTTCACTTGTTGCCATGAATTCGGCCAAATAAAGCCGTGTTAATTCTCCCCCTGATACTGTCCCCATAATACGATTTAAGCCTAAATATCCAATATTCATATTGATTATATTTTGGAGAATATGCTGTTTAGCTTCACTAATATGTAATGTCTCTGCAAGTGAAAGGATCGTTTCGATGCTTAAGTTGTTTATATCGGAAATAGTATGCGGGCGATCTAATAAATCAATCGTATATTGCTCGACTTCTTGATTGTAGCGCTTCCCCTCACACTTTGGACATTCGACATTTTTCGTCGTACCGCGTCCTTTACAAGTGGGGCACCAGCCTAAGGCATTATTAAAGGAAAAAACTTCTGGAGAAAGATTGAATTTTTCAGCAAGACAAACACGAATCTCTTTAAACACACCAGTATGTGTGCCAATGGTTGAACGGGGATTGGCGGAAATCGATGATTTGCCGAGAAAAAGGACCAACGGCATTTCTTCCATCTTGATGGCGCTGAAGTTGGTTTCCATAATATTAGGAAATAAATACTGATATTCAGACTTGGGCAATAAGGAAACGAGACGCTTCTTGGATTCTTCCCCAATGGTTTGGCAAAAAGTCGTCTTCCCAGAACCGGATAATCCAGCAATTCCTAATGATTGATCATCTAACAGTGCTGCATCTAAATGGTTTATATTGTTCGCTATTAATTGATTTATTTTCATATGTAACTCCTCTCCATTTTATTAAGCTCAGTCTTTCATATTAGCATAGCGACAAATGTATTTGGTATTTTTTTAACGGTAGCTCCATTCTGCTATTCTTTCACATTTCTCTGCTCCAAAAACGTATGATTCATCGACAAAATCGTGGGCTTAGTTTTGGATATTTTTAAAATTCTCTGCAGATTGAGCCTTTTTATAGAATATAAAAGCCCCTCTCGATTAAAAGAAGGGCATTCATTACGAAGTATGACCATATTTTTTCCCAATGCGCTTATTTTGTATTGGACTTTTTTGCCTTGTTTTCAAGCTCGCTTTTTGGCTCAGTGGAGAATTCCACATCTTTTCCATGTCCCTGCGGGTTAACACTTGGTGCGATGCGACCTCTTCCTGTCTTTTTACTCATTTCCTTCACCTCCAAGTATATTATGTCCGAACTGTTATAAATTAAAAACGAGTCCTTCTTTGTAATCCGTAATTCCACTGCTCCTTATCTGTTCATGCAATAAAAGGTATAGAGTAAAATTGGCCCTTTATCATATGTTATAATATGGTAATTACATACTTATCTTAAATACTGCATAGATAAGTTCAATTTTATGGAGGTGCTTGTATGGTTTCGTATCTATTTACTATTATTGTAGTTGGCATTATCGGTTTGATTGGCTACAGGATGATTTTCAAAAAGAAAACGCCTTCTAGCATGTATACACCTTACGATGACATGATTATGGGGAAAAAAGATGATGTTAAAAGAAACTACCATGAACAAGATACAAAACACTATATCGAATATGAAGAAAAAAGCGATAAAGACAAAAACATTTGAACGAATTTGTCTTTATCCAGCAATTAATTGTTTTGTAAATTTTCAATCTATTTAGCTTGTGTTTATGGGTTTCGGTCACGTTTTCGTTGTTTAATTTAGGGTTTATTATTTTACCATCTGTCTCGCTTCCATAAACAACACCTGGATAAACTTTTTCAGGTTATTGCGGCTCTGGTTGCTTACTTTTTTGCTTTTGTCTTCTAGCTCCAGCATTTTCTTGCGGACTTCCGAGAAATCAAAAAATGTGGAAGAATAGGCTTCGAATTTTGGATTCAGATAATCCGTCAATCCTAATGATGCGATATGGATGAGGGCCTGGTGAAGAGCGCGGCGGACACGCTGCTCAGAGGCTTTCATTTCTTTCTGGATTTCGGCCTCTCCAGCTTGATCTCCCAGCTTATCAACAGCGATTCCTGCAAAAATTTCCTTTAAATATGGGAACGTGTAGGCAGAACCGAGTCTTTGCTTTTCATTTTGGAGGAATCGTAAAATGTTTAGTAAATCTTCGCTTCCCACTTCGCCAATCATACCTAAATCGGAAATTAAGGAACGTCCGGCTTCCATTATATTTTTTGTATGTGGTGGGGACACGAACGTTGACTTCGGGGCTGTAAATAAGTTCAACGATTGTTGAATGCCCTGGATTGATTGATCCACCAGTACCCGCTTGTTTACTTTTTTTAATATACATGAAATTTCAACTTGGTTCAGCGGTTTTGTAATGTAGTATTCCGCCCCTAATTTATACGCCTCTCCAATCAGGTCCTTCGCCTCCACTTGCGAAATCATCACAAACTTTCCTTGAAATCCATCAGCAAGAGCCCTGATCGTTTCAATTCCGTCCCTGATTGGCATGAGCAAATCAATTAGGACAACGTCTGCTTTTTTTAAAAACAACAAGCCATTATTCACTAACGATCCGTCTTCTGCTTCACCCACCACTTTTCCTAAGTCTTCGTCTTCAATCATCTCTGTCAGCATTCCTCGAATGGCAGGATCGTCATCTATAATGAAATAATTCATCTCGTTAACCCTTTCTCCATAATCGCATCAATCGGAAGTTCCACGCTGAATACGGTTTCTTTATAGTTATCCATAAGCCTGATATGTCCTCCAAATTTTTCAACAGTTTGTTTCACATATGATAAACCGATACCCGTCGAAGGGTTTCCCGCCTCATCGAATTTCTTTGTATATCCTGCCGTAAAAATGACTTCCTTCTGCCTCGGTGCAATGCCGGGTCCATTGTCACTGATGCAAAACTCCACGGATTGATCTTTCCTTTTCACATGCAGCGATACGTTTCCCTCTTCTTTAATGGCTTCCACTGCATTGGCCAACAAATTATTTATTAATGATAATACCATAAATACATGGTAGGAAGGATGATCCCCATCTATATGCAAGGAAAATGAAATATCTTTGTGAAGGGACTCTGCATATCGTCGATTGGACACGACCATTATGTTACAAAGCTGTTCGATATTCATATATTCCTGCAGGTTTTCGGTAGACATGAGTTCGGATAACCCCGCATAAATCCGCTGGTTATCTTTTTTGATTTCATGTACAAGACCGGCAATCTGCAGCGCCGTTTGCGCATCCCGGCCGTTCGTCTCGTCTGATTTTAACCGACGATAAAAATCATAACATGTGCGGGTGATTTCTTCCGCAGCCTGCATCGTTTTCTTCAGTTGAACCGTTTCTTCATACAAACTTGAAATGAAAAGCAGCATTTGTTCTTTTTGCATGCGCTGCTCTTTTTCTGCGAATTTTGCTTCTCTCAGCTTTAATATATTAAAAAAACCGAGAACGAAAAAGCTTCGAATGAAGGCGATTAACACGAGTTGGTCAATATCTAGCGATGGTGTGTCCTGATTGGCCAAGAAGGAACGGATCACCAATTCCGATACACCTGCAGAAAGCTCGATCAATACCCCTAAAATCCCGATCACAAACGGCTGGTCGTGCCGGTCGTTCATTTTCGTCCTATGAAAGGCAAACGCGTAGATGAAGTAATAGAAAAAGGCGGGCAAATGAAGATACATCGCTTCCCCAACAGATATGTCCCGTATTCCAACTGCCAGTGAAAAACGAAAAACAAACACACTCATCCCCGTTAAAATGCCTGCAATATTCGGGTTGATTCCCCTCCCCCACAGCAAAAACAAGAAAAAAACGGGGGTTCCCAAACTGACTCTGAATGTATCGTCGAATGGATAAAACTTGAATTCACCCGCAAGAGGCACTGCAATCATAATCAATAGTAATATCCTTATTCTCTCTTTCAATATGGTACCTCCCCAGTCACTTTATAAAAAGATAACACATGAACTGGTAAAAAAGAGAGATGGGTTTTGACTGAAATTTTTATTTTTTCTATCACTTGTAAGTATCAGTAGGTTCCAGTAGTTTTCAGTAGGTTGATTATAAACTTAGAATAATCTAAATATTGAAAGCGTTAACAAACAATTAAATTGGGGGAATTTAAATGAAAAGGTTTGGCTTAGCTACACAAATTTTTGTTGCACTTGTACTGGGTATCGGTGTCGGTGCTTTATTCCATGGCAATGAAACAGCCATGTCCATCATGCAGCCGATTGGCGATATTTTTATTCATTTAATTAAAATGATTGTCATCCCGATCGTCATGGCTGCATTAGTAGTCTCAATAGCGGGAGTGGGCGATATTAAAAAACTAGGGAAATTAGGTGGGAAGACCCTTCTTTATTTTGAGATTGTCACTACAATTGCCATCGTTATTGGAATACTGGCGGCAAACTTGTTCCACCCGGGGTCTGGTTTAGATACAAGCAAGCTTGAAAAAAGTGATATTTCAAAATATGAAGAAACAACAAATACGGCTGGAAGCGGTGGCTTTGGGGAAACAATTTCTCATATTGTTCCTCAAAATGTATTTGAATCAATGGCTCAAGCGGATTTATTACCGATCATCTTCTTTTCTGTGTTATTCGGCTTAGGCGTGGCTGCGGTAGGAGAAAAAGGAAAGCCCATTCTTGGATTCTTTGAAGGTGTGTTGGAAGTCATGTTTTGGGTGACGAATCTAGTCATGAAATTTGCCCCCTTTGGTGTATTTGCGCTGATTGGTGTAACCGTTGCTAAATTTGGTATTGCAACATTAATTCCTTTAGGGAACCTGGTAGTTGCTGTTTATGTGACGATGATATTCTTCGTGTTCGTCGTTCTTGGAATTATTGCGAAAATTTCCGGGACTAGCATTTTTGTTATCCTGAAAGTGTTAAAGGATGAACTGATATTGGCATTTACTACAGCAAGCTCAGAGTCGGTATTGCCAAGGCTTATGGACAAAATGGAGAGGTTTGGCTGCCCGAAATCCATTACATCATTTGTTATTCCAACAGGCTATACATTTAATTTGGACGGCTCATCGATTTATCAAGCACTTGCTTCGCTTTTCGTGGCACAAATGTATGGGATTGATCTATCCATTACACAACAGATTACGTTGTTACTAGTATTGATGTTAACGTCAAAAGGAATAGCTGGCGTTCCGGGTGCGTCATTTGTTGTTATTTTAACGACACTCGGTTCTATGGGACTGCCGGTGGAAGGTGTTGCGTTCATTGCCGGTATCGATCGAATTTTGGATATGGGAAGATCAGCGGTTAATGTCGTGGGGAACTCATTGGCGGCGATTGTCATATCGAAGGCGGAAGGTGAATTTGACCAGGAAAAAGCAAACCATTACGTTGATTCAATTAAACAATCAGACGTAGCATAAACTACATTTTAAAAGGAAAATCAGTACGTGAACTATACCTGCAGTATGATGTGTTAACAGAGGAAGAGCTTGATCTTATTTTAAATCCTTACTAGTTGACAAACCCAGGTATTTCTGGGGCTGAGCTGTTTGATAGATCGTAATTTCCGATTGGCAAATATGGTTGATGAATAACAGGAGTCTGGGAAATTGATATAAAAACCTCCTTTATATAGAGGGCTTCTAAATTTTAAACAATAGTGATTAAAACATAAGGTGCGAGACTCCTCCGGGAAAAGCGCGTCCAAGGGAGACCCCACAGGCGCAAAGAGCGCAAAGAAGGCTCCCGGACCGCCCGCGGAAAGCGAGTGCCTGGTTTGGAAAGAACGTTCTAACTTTACAAACCCCTCAAAAAAACTAAAATCGATTATCGAGTTTGTCTACAGCCTGAAGAGCCCGTCCTTCATACCAGGAACTTATCAAGATCACGAAAAAAACCTGCATAGAACCAAAGTCTACACAGGTTTCAAAAAAGCCGTTTTCCATATTGTATAACCATAAACCAATAATCCTATAATGTAATTACCTTAAACACCCTACTAAGTTGGAGAATCTACTTTAAAGCGCGAGTGTAATTAAATGTGTCTTTGTTTTGAGGAACATCAGGATCTTTTTTCCCGGCAGGCTGTACCGCTCTTCCTGTATTTCCACTATAGCCATCTTCCACAGGCCCTGGATAATGATAATGTCCATCATTAACTGTTTGAGTTGTTGATTCACCAGTCGCCTGGCTTCCTCCCGTTTCCACCTGTTCTTTCTCGTTATTCAATTCATCTCCTCCTTTTCTAAAGATTCTTTTATAGTATTTGATAAAAGAATAATAAAATTAAAGAAAAAAAAAGGAAGCGCTAATATGTCAGAAGTAAATGCTTCGTTGCATCGTTTTGCAAGAAAGGACTGGGTTCGCCAACCGTATATATTTGTAAGTCATGCATAGCCCTGGTGCATGCGGTGTAGAATAATCTTCGCAGGCTCTCATCACCATATGTTTGCACAGATGCATCATAAATGATGACAGCATCAAACTCGATGCCCTTGGCCAAATAAGCCGGAATGACAACAACACCCTGTTCATATTCATTTGTGCCTTTCTGTACGAGTTTAATTTCACCAATGATACTAAGGGCATCGTATGCAGCGGCACTTTCGGCAGCGGATTTACATATTATTGCGATGGTATTATATTCACGGCTTTGTAAGTCTTTGACTTTAGACACGATATTGTGGTGCAATTCATCACGGTTTGACACTTGAGTCAGTACAGGCTTCTCACCTTCACGTTCGAATGCCTTAATTCGATGGCCTTCTGGAACTAGTTCACGTGTAAATTCTATAATCTGCTTAGTGGATCTGTAGCTTTGATCCAAGGTTATACTCTCGGTTTCACTTACTCCGTATAAACTGGTAAGAGTCTGGAAATCCACCCGTTCGCTAGCATGTGCAAATATCGCCTGGTTAAAGTCACCGAGCACAGTCATCCTTGCAGAAGGAAACAACCGTTTCAAAAACTCGAATTGAAATGGAGAATAATCTTGTGCTTCGTCTACAAGCACGTATTTTATTGAGGAATTCGTCTGAAATCCTACAATTAGCTCCTTCAGCAGCAAAAATGGAGTCGCGTCTTCGTAATGCAGTTTACCTTCGTCCAGCATTTTTTGCGTTGATATACATATTTCCCTTTCGACAGCTGTTTCACCCTCATTCCACAGTTCACTCCGTATTTGTTCGTCAAAGAGTTGCTTGTATATTCCCTTAATATTGATAAAATGAAGGGCTTCTACCCGTTTGCGTAACGTCTTCAATTTCTTGCGAACAATCATACGCGTGAGCATTTTATGCTCTTTCTCATAATCGTCAAAGGAATCTTCATTAATGCCGCGTTTTTTCTCTAGGTAGGTGTATACCTTTTGATAGTCTTCTTTGCTTAGGTACTCGATTTCCTCCTGAACCCAAGGTTTTTTCAACTCAGACTTTTCCGTTTCATCAAGTAACTCACATAACCAGTCTTTCAACTTTTCAACCCTATTGTGAAACCTTAGTGTGGTGTCTGTGTTATAAAATCTTTCTAAGATTTGTTTGGCGGAGACGAGCGTTTCCCCCCGAAACTTTAACCCTCTAAAGATCATTCCAGAAAGTTCTAGTGATTGTCTGTATGTTTTGATTATCTCAAAGAAGCGAATCGATGCCTTAAATTGGATACTCGCTGTCCTAGTGCTATAGGAAGGATCATCCGCTGCAGTCAACAAAAATTCTAATTGCTCATAAGGATCCTCAACTTGAAACGAGTCAGTCAGACGATGATCCAAGTATTCCTGGAATGTTACCTGCTGCATATTCTCTTCGCCAAGTTCGGGCAACACATTTGATACGTAGTTATTAAACATTGAGTTAGGGGAGAATAGAATGATTTGGTCGGCTTTTAGCCATTCCCGATTCTTGTAGAGCAAGTAAGCGATCCGTTGGAGGGCAGCTGATGTCTTGCCGCTGCCAGCGGCACCTTGAACAATGAGCAGACGTCCGCGATCGTTCCGGATGATCCTATTTTGCTCCCGTTGAATGGTGGCAACTATACTGTGCATATGCTTATCTGTTCCCTTGCCAAGCACCTGCTGCAGGATCTCATCTCCAATGGTGAGACTCGTATCGAACATTGATACGATAACGCCTCCCTTGATGATATATTGCCACTTTTTCTCCAACATCCCAGATATCACGCCTCCGGGAGTAGAGTATTGTACGGGGCCGGGAGGATAGTCATAATAAACACTCGAAATCGGAGCCCTCCAATCGTAGATAATGAAGTTTTCTCCTGTTGTATCAGTAAGAGTGGAGGTCCCAATATAAATTTGTTCCGTAAGTTCGGACCCTTCTTCAGTGATATCGATCCGGCCGAAATAAGGAACTTCCTGCATGCGGCGCAGTGTAGATAGCCTCTTGTAGGAATATCTATGTGCGCCTTCGCTTTGTGACAAGTCTTGAGCCTGCTGCCTTAAGCCAATGATGGTCTCGAGGTAATCATCGAAAGTATCGATATTAACCTTGAGGTCATCCCAGAAATGCTTACGGATATTAACAACTTCTTTTTTACGCTTTGAAGTTTCTCCTTCAATTTTGCTGATTTGTTTCGTAATTGTTTTTATCACCCCGTCCAAACGTTCTTGCTCCTGCCGAATTTCATCGTTCATATAAGACACTCCTTCAAAAAATAAAAATAGGGGTTGACTAGAGGTGAGCTTTACCTTATACTTATAGTAAGGGATAAACTGTTATATTATATTGATAAATGTGTTTCTATACTAATTTATCATAACTACTGAATTATATCAATGTATATTTCATAACAGTTTCCATAATGAATCGGCGTTTTAAAGTCATTAACCAGTTGAGCAAGTAGCTTGACTGGTTATTTTTTTATGACTATCTACATGTTAGTCATGTTTTTCATAATAGCTGCAACACTCACACCAACGGTTGATTCGTTGTAACGATGAATAATCCGGAACTAAAAAAATGGATAGCCCCAAATAAGGCTATCCAGCTTAATTTATAAATGCTGTCTAAAAGATCACTTCACCTTTACACCAGCTTTAATCAAGGTAGGCGGAGTTTCTCCCTGTAATCCGGCTACAAGGTTGGTTGCTGCCAGCATCGCCATTTTCAGGCGGGTTTCATATGTTGCGGAACCGATATGAGGCAAAGTGACGACATTCTTCATGGAAAGCAATGGATTGTCCTCCTTGACGGGCTCTTGTACAAAAACATCCAGTCCTGCCGCGTGAATTTCACCGGTTTTTAGCGCAGTGATCAAGGCTTCTTCATCAACGGTTTTCCCTCTTGAACAATTGATGAAGATGGCAGTCTCTTTCATGAGCTTGAATTCTTTTTCCCTCATCATCTTTTCAGTTTGGGGAGTCAGCGGTGTCATCAAGCAGACAAAATCAGATTGCTTTAACAGATCTTCCAGAGAACAGTATGTAGCTCCATACTTTTGTTCTGCTTCTTCGTTTCTAGATCTGTTGTGATATAGGATGTTCATATCGAATCCAAAACGGGCCCTTTTTGAAACGGCAGAGCCTATTCCGCCCATCCCGATAATCCCTAATACTTTATGATGGACGTCCAACCCAAACGATTTTTCTCCGATATTCGATGTCCATTGCCCTGACTTTACCATTTGATCCATCTCTGGCATTCTTCTCGCTGTGGACAGCATCAAGCCCATAATTGTATCTGCGACTGTTTCATTCAATACCTCGGGCGTGTTCGTGGCCATGATTCCTCGATTGGACAGCTCCGTTATATCCAAATTGTCATAACCAACTGACGAATTACAGACGATTTTTAATTGCGGTGCTTGATCCAGTAAAGCTTTATCCACCTTTAATCCTGACCCTAATATACCTTGTGCGTTCTTCAGCTCTTGAAGGAATTCAGAGTGATTTTGTGAGTCAAGACCTTCAAAATAAACGACATCACAAGTCTTTTGAATATAATCCAACACTTCTTGATCCACTTTCTTATAAATGATTACTTTCGGTTTCATCATTAGTACCCTCACTTCCAATAAAGTAGGACCCCATCGGGATCAAACGCAGACACATGTATTTTGAAATACCTCTACCTATAATCTACCATTATTTAAAAAAAGGTTGTAGCTAATTGAATGGCGGACCAAACCGCTAAAATGGAAGCTAAAGATAGAATGATATTTTCGAACCAATTGTTTTTATATTTTCCCATCAAGCTTTTTTTATTTGATAGCACCAGCATCCCAATAGCGATAATAGGAAAACCGATGATGTTTATTGCATTTACGCCAATTGTCAATGCGATGAAACCAGGCATGCCGGGGATGGACCAAATGATTGGCGTAACCAATACAAAAATCATAACCCATTTATACATTGGATCTTTTTCATATTTACCATTGTACTTTTCGCGACGATCCTTATTTATTACGTAAAAGGCATCTACTATCAATCTAGGAAAACCAGTTGACTTGCCTACTACACTCGCGAACAATACGCCAAATACACCAAGATAGAAAATGTACCAGCCAAATTGTCCTAACGACATTTGTAATGCCATTGCCAAGTCATCAATCGTTTCCACATGAATTCCCTTCGGTTTTAAAATTTCTGCCCCAACAACCCAAATGGCTAAATTAATCACGATGCAAACTCCGATGGCAAACAGTAAGTCATTTCTTTGAACCTTGACATGACTCGGCTTCGTCCAGCCCTTTTCCTTCATGAAATATGGATGTACAAAGTTCGAAATCGATCCTGCCACTGCACCGATAATTGAAATCGCTACCAATAAAGCTCCATGAACGCCAGTATCACTTGGAATGCTAAAACCAACAGTTCCCTTAATGATTTGTCCCACATCCGGTGTTGCTTGAATGGCCAGGAACAAGAAGGCAATGGTCAATAATGCCAAAAGAACTTTCATTACACTTTCAATTCTATTATAAATATTTCTGCCAATAAGCATAAAAACTAATCCTACAACTACCATTGAAGCTAAGAATGGCTGGTTAACATGGAATAAGGTCGATAAAACCTCTCCCGCTCCCTTAATCATATATGCATTAAAAAGATGACCCATTATTAATGCATAACCAAACATGAAGTAACCGAAGAATGGGTGGATACGTCCATATCCTTCAAGTATGGTTAACCCCTCTGTGTTACAGAGCTGGAATCTGGCGATAACATTAACGATAAGAAAACGAAGGATTAATGACAGCGCTAAAATCCACATTAAGCTATATCCATAATCTGCCCCGGCAACCGATGAAGTCACCAGATCTCCGGCTCCAAGCCACGTCAACACGGCAAGAATCCCCGGACCATAAGATGTTTTAAACTGCGTGATGAAGTTGGGTTTCTTACTGACGGCCTCCGGAACAATCACAGTGGATTCAGCAAGGTTTGATTGATTTTTCAAGTTATTCACTCCATTCCAACGAGTAATGTATTCGCTTTCATTTTTTTCTAAAGCATTAATACTTTGTTAACCCTAGCCATACAGATATTGAAATTATGCCAAGACTTTATGTCATTTCCGAATTGACATAAAGTGTACGCTGCAGTATGTTGTCATGCTTCATGCTGAAGTGAATCAGCTCGTTAAAAAAGCTCCCCTTTCATTTAATTGAATGTTTTGACTATTTACATTGAAATTGTAAGACAAATTAAAATGTAAGTCAATCATAATGTTTAGAAGTTTTTTAACGCATTAAAAAACTTTAGACACTTCGTACTAGATGACAAATCAAGAGAATTGGCGTTGTTGCGGGTTAGAAAAAAACAAGATCATTGCCATACGGATAAGGACGTGCGAATAGATTAAAGCCATAAGCGGATAATATAAGCGAAGGAGTGAAATATATGCCACAAGATAATAACAATGATCCATTTAATAATGCCGGGAACCTTGATAGAGATCCAACTAATAATCCAACTAATAATAATAATGATGACAACGATACAATTGACAGACCTGTAATGATTAATGATGGTTTGAACCCAGGATTTCAAAGGGAAGAACGTCCTAGCCCTAATCGTGATATCCTAACAATAGAGGGAGTTGCAAACATTAGAGAACGTTTTCCTTCGGACCATGAGAGACTTATGAGCAGAATCAATCTTGGTGATGCACTAATAAATCGAGAAAATACACATACTGGACGGTATGAAAGATAAAAAGTATATCTTTTAGTGGAAGATTAACCGCGAGAAAAAGCTAAAGACCTTTATAGGCTTTAGCTTTTTATTAATTTTTCATATTTTTTTCCCCACTCTCCCATACTAGCCAGTATCGGAATAAAGCTTTTCCCTATAGGTGTTAACGAGTATTCTACCTTTGGGGGGACTTCTTTATATACTTCTCTGTGAACCATTTGGTCTTCTTCCAATTGCTTTACTTATTAGATTATTTACCGTATATAAGTTAAACTTTTTATAAAAAGTTGGTGCAAGTGCTGTGATAAATAAGAGTGAAGTTTTACACATTGTTTTGGACAATCAACTTCTGGATCGTTGAAAATGAGTCTAAGAGAAATAGGTTCTGGTACACCTTCTGTGTCAGTTTATCCGGCCGGTTTATCTATTACACCAACTCAAACTACAGATACTAGGTCATATGCATTAACTCTGTCTTATTGATCTGTTGTTAGAATGGGAGGGGCTATGAGGCAAATCATTATTAATTTTATTTTTATTCTAGTAATATCAGTAATTTTATTTTTTATACTTAGCTATAATGCATCTTTAGATAGTGATTATATGTTGTCTTTTTTAATTATAATTTTCCTACAAGTGTCATTAATAGTAGCTATTCTGTTAAAAAGAAGATAATAGAAGGGTTTGTCTAAGTCTTTAAAATGAAGCGCAAGAAAAAAATGAATATTACCGTTGCGAAAATGAAACGGTATGGATAAAATGTTTCTCTACCTTCTCCATTGAAAAAGACCGCTGGTGCCCACAAGATCCCTGGGGAGGGGGTATACTATGAGTAACAATCCCGCCTGTAACGCCGATTTCTTCACCAGTGATGGCTGCTGCACCTTTTATGTAAAGTAGCAATCTAAATACAAAGAGACCTTTCTTTTAAAAGGTCTCTTTGTATAAGCTTTATTTTTCACAAGCGATCAAGTCTTTGTCACGATCGCTTTTTTTATTGGCATCATATAGGGCCTTTGAAACGTGAGGTTTGTATTTCGTTTTTCCTCCTTTATTTTTAACGGAAGATGTACGAGCTACTCCTCCTTTGTAGTCTTTATTCAATTCCGTACAGTTTTTATACGTCTTCACCTTTGTTTTGGCACCGGCAACATCATTCGCGCCAAACGAGAGACCCAAAACTAGTCCAAAAGATAGTAAAATAGCAAATAATTTTTTCAAAATATATACACCCTTTCCTAAATATTAACTTTTCACTAATCATAATGTATCATTCCACTTTTTACAATAACAATGTTTCCAATTTTTTTATATTTTTATCTATGTACTAGTTCACTTCAGATGCTATTCCATCAGCTTTAAAGTTCATCGCTATATCATCCGCCAGACCAAACGAAAAAGCCACCGATCCCCGGTGGCTTCTCCCTTAAGCTGGTTTCTTATAATGCCCTATATCTACTTCAAGCGGGATATTCGCTGCCCGTTGCTTCTTGGCTGCTACGAAGAAGGTGGCGACTAGTGCGGCGCTAATGATGGCTCCTATGATATAGGAGATGTCCATCGATAGTCTGAATCCGATTTGTGCGTTTAGGATGTAGACAAGTACTGTGTAGAGCATGAATATTCCTGGCAGTAAGGATACCCAGTAGTTTTTCTTGGCGATATATAGGTACATGGCTCCAACGAATAGGGCTATGACAGCTGTTGATTGATTGGCCCATGAGAAGTAGCGCCATAGGATGTTGAAGTCGATTTGTGTTAGGGCAATTGAGATGATGAACAGCGGGACGGCGATGATTAGGCGGCTGCTCATTTTCAGTTGCGGGAAGTTAACGTAATCGGCAATGATCATTCGCGCACTTCGGAAAGCGGTGTCTCCTGAAGTGATTGGCAGGACGATAACACCAAGTACTGCAATGGTTCCGACACTGGCTCCAAGTGTTACTGTTGCTGCTTCACTTACGATCAGTCCAGTTCCGCCTGTTGCAAGAAGTTCGTTCAGACCAACTGGTCCATCAAATAAGCTCATGGCAGCTGCGGCCCAGATCATGGCGATGATTCCTTCAGCAATCATCATTCCATAGAAAATTTTCCGGCCTTGTTGTTCATTTTGGGTCGTACGTGAGATGATTGGCGATTGCGTCGCATGGAAGCCCGATAGTGCTCCACATGAGATCGTTAGAAATAATAGTGGGAAGATGGGAATATTGTCAGGATGTAAGTTGGATAATGTTAGTTCTGGAATTGGTGCTTGTTGAAAAATTAAGGCTCCGCCCACTCCAACTGAACTGATTAAAAGTAAGGCACCGAAAATTGGATAAAATCTACCGATGATTTTATCGATAGGCAATAGTGTCGCTAAAATATAATATAGGAAAATCGCAACCGTGATCAGCGTTAAGCTGACCGTTCCGTTCATTAAGTTATGAAGCAATGCTGCTGGTGACGTGACGAACACTGTACCCACCAGAATCAATAATAGAATAGCGAATGCATTTACGACGTGCTTCATCACTTTTCCTAAGAACTTTCCTGCAAGTTCTGGTAAATGTGCTCCACGATTCCTGATGGAAATCATCCCTGTAAGATAATCGTGAACCGCTCCAGCAAAGATACAGCCAATTACGATCCAGATAAAGGCGACAGGACCGTATAAGGCACCCATGATCGGACCGAAGATTGGTCCAACGCCTGCGATGTTCAATAATTGAATCAATGAATTTTTACTTGTGCTCATAGGCAAGTAATCGACACCATCCTGATTCGCATAAGCCGGTGTTGGCCTTTCCGATTTGACTCCAAACATTTTTTCGATGAATTTACCATATGTGAAATATCCGAGTATTAATAGAATGACTCCGGCTATAAATGTATACATCTATATAACCTCCTTTGTAATCGCTTACAAGTAGTATAAAGGAGGAATAGACAGAAAAGAGCGAATTCTTTGTATCATGTCGATTTAGTAAGTTAAGATGTTCATTTTGCTAATTAAGATGTAAAAAGTTCGCAAATTAGTCACATTTACTTATAGTTCTAATGTAGCTCGGAAAGCTTTCGCATAGTTTCGGCTTACGGGAAGCAACTCATCGCGTCCATTCAGCTCCAGCTGGTAAGCACCGTTAAACCATGGAGTAAGACGCTTTACATAGTCTAAATGCACCAAGTGGCTTTTATGGATCCGAAAAAATGGAAATTCCCTCAACCTTTCTTCAAGTTCTTTAACCGTCGTTTTCACTTCATATTCTTGTTCTGTCGTAACGATTTTCGAAACTTTATCTTCGCGTGAAATGTAAATGATGTCATTTGGATGGATGTATAGAATTTCTCCCTCCACCTCGACTGCCAGTCTCCCTGCTGATTTGACCGGCTTGTTATCCTCTGGCTTAAGACACAATTTCTCAAGACGCCTTATCGTTTCTGCTAGTTGATCTTCATCATAAGGCTTTAATAAATAGTCTACTGCATCCAACCGAAAAGCCTCTACTCCAAACTGAGGATATGCGGTTGCAAAGACTAGTTTCGGGACATTTTTCAATCCGCGTAAAGCCTTCGCTGCATCCATGCCATTCATGATCGGCATTTCAACATCGATGAAGATCGCGTCCGGCTGCATTTGCATCGTCTTTAGGATTGCTTGTTCTCCCGATTCCCCCTCACCAATTACGTCAATGGACGGATGTTGCTTCAATAGATGAATCAATTCCTCCCGGCTATAGCGTTCATCATCGATGACCAGTGTTCGAATGGCTGCATTCATATTCTCACCTGCTTTCTTCCATTATTCCCTTTGGAATCATAAAGGATATTTCCGTTCCCTTTTCATGCTCACTTTTTATATGTAAAGCGGAGTCCTGACCCAACATCATCGTAAGACGTTTATTAACATTATAAAGTGCTATGCCTGTACCGCTTTTCGATACAATCATTTCATGACCTAGCTTCGGTAATTGTTCAGGATCGATTCCGGTACCATTATCTTTGATGACAATCCGAACATGTGAAGCAGATTCGTTTTTTGCTTTAACAGTAATCAAGCAGTCTTCCGTTTTGTTCTTAAATCCATGGTGTATGGCATTTTCGATTAATGGCTGCAGCGTAAGTGGGGGAATTTTGGCCGATAACACTTCTTCATCAACGCTATACGTAATCTGCAATTTATCGACGAACCGCATTTTTTCAATATTCGCATAAGACTGGACATGCTGAATCTCTTCTGATAATGTAGTCCATTCCTTCGTTGTTCCTGCAAGGTTCTGTCTAAAATACTGAGATAAACTCAGCAGCATTTTCCTGGCTTTGTTCTGATCAATTCTCGTTAATGATATGACAGTATTCAAGGCATTGAAAAGGAAATGCGGATTGATTTGAGCTTGAAGGGCCCTAATTTCGGCCTCCCGTGCCAGTTCATGTGCTTCATCAAGCTGTGACACTTCCAATTGATAACTAAGCAGCATGCTAAGTCCTGACATTAGCTCTATATCTACATTATTAATTTCTTTTTCATTACGGAAATATAATTTTAATGTACCGACTGTCTTGTTCCCTTGTTTAAGTGGCCCTATAATTACAGCTTGAAGCGGACAATTTGATACTTGGCAATGAATATCCCGCTTACCTACAACAATTAAGTCCCCACCTTCAATCACTTGGCGTGTAATCTCTGTCTGCAGCGGACGCCCCGGAGAGTGATGGTCGCCCCCTAACCCGATATGGGCGAGGATTTTCGTTTCATTGGTAATGGCAATCGCACTTGCCTTCACTTCTTCGAATAAAATCCTGCATACGGCTGTCGCAGACTGTTCATTCATTCCTTGGCGCATATAACCGAGTGTTTTCCTCGCAATTCTCAACGATTTCTGTGCCTGCAGGGCGGCTGCCTTTTCCTCTTCGTTTACGACACTTTTTATGATTAATAAAAATAAAGCACTGCCTAAGCCGTTTGCAATGATCATCGGAATGCCAATATGCTCTACAATGGAGAGTGCCTTATCGAATGGCTTGGACATTAGAACGATAATGATCATCTGAATCGACTCTGCCGCTGCCCCAATCATGAAAGCAGTCAAAAGCTTGACATGCTTATTTATTTTGAAGAAAAGTCCAGCAAGCAGCCCCGCCACGATTGTTGCAAACCCGCATGCTAACGCCGTGAATCCACCTAACATAAATCTGTGGATACCCGCCACCAAACCGGCCCCCAATCCAATGGGCCAGCCGCCGAATAAACCGGCAAGAACGACACCGATGACACGAGAATTGGCAATGGCTTCATCTTCCCCGACCGTATTGACCCATCGACCCGTTTCAAGTGAATCAAAGTTTATTGTAAGACCTGTATAGGTGCCTATAATGCCAAATACACCAAAAAACAGGATTGCCTTAACACGCTGTTTTCTATTTAAATTATCTTCATTTAACATTTGCCGAAAAAAGCGAAAACGTGTCACGATAAAAGCGATCGTCACGATAATACCGAGTCGCTCTGTCATGATGATCAATAATTCAAAGATGATGTCACCCCCAATAACTCTATATAACTCTATTGTCTGGTAGCTTGTACTCTGCGCAATGCACTTCTTTATTATACTCTGGATGCATTTGTTCTCCACATCTCTTTTCACATGTACCTTGGAATTCAGGGTGATTTTTATAACAATATATAAAAAGTTCAGGTTAGAATGAAGCTAAGATCGTCAAAAGGATGATAACATGTTGATGCCCTTGAAGAAAGACTTTAATCTACCAACTGAGAAGACATTGAAACCTTAAAGAATCCGTTCAAAACAAAAAGGAAATGATCCAATATTTGCATTATGCAGACGGAAGAGTTCCTTCTGTTTGATCGTAGTAGACACATTTAAAAGCATGATTTCAGAAGAAACCATGCTCTTAAATCACAATTATTATCCCTTCCCTTTCACCCTGTAATGAACCTCCCCAGGTTCTTTGCAAAAGGTGATTCCGCTTCCCGGCTCGTAATAAAAGGTTTTTTTGCCCAAAGAGCGTCCATGGAAGGTCGTATGCAGATAGGATGCTTGGTCCCTTTTGAAGGCAAGCTGATTTTTGCTTAAGGATACAGGAAGGCAATGGCCATAGTCTGTGTGGACCAATGTTTCTTTTTCGTTCATTTCCTCGAGGTCACTAATGTGAATGTAGGAAAACCAGACCCCTCCTCTTTTCCGGAATGAGCGGGAGGAGAACCAGACCATTCCCAGCTGGGCATTTATGCAGACGGGCAGCCTGTATTTACCGCCAAGTACGGATTTGGCTGCTGCAAGACCGCCATCCAGATCCAAGCCAAAGTGGTTTAGCGTGTTATTCAGGATTTCCTGGCGCGGTTGTGCAACATGGAATGTGTTCTCTCCCTCCACTACTGTGGTCATCTCGACACCATTTGAATCGTAACGCTCCATCATTCCCACCGTTTCCATATTCAATAAATAGTTTTTTCGTATCATCATTCCATTCACTCCCCATTTCACTATTCATTTTTTAGGAGTATACTGGTTAAAGAGGCAGGTATACTCCTGCTCGCAAGCCCTTAGGTGATTGTCTGACCGGACGTACTCACCTAGGGGTTTTTTACTGTTTTCAAAATCACATTTCCCTCACCTCCTCAACAGCTATACAGCCAACGCACTAGCTCTTCGTTATTGTTTTTATCTTTGCTTAGGTGAAATAATGGCGGCCGTCCTTTGTACGTTCCTTTAAACTCCTTCCAAATGGGATTGGCAGGGCTCCAGTCCACCTCTTTCAATTTTGACATTCTCGTGGAAATCAGCTGTTGTCTTTGTTCGATATGCTGGTTTTCCATATTGTCATTGGCATAAAGCGCAACGGCAACGAAAAGAGGGTAGCTGGCAAGCATGCATTTTGTGTAGTCTCCCATCTGTTCGGCCGGGTATATGTCGAATAGTTCATTAAGATATAAATGAATGAGTGTGATATATTCACTGTTAGAAAGCGGACTTGATGAAACTTTCTCTTCGATGTTTACGTGTACCTTCCCAGTCATGAAGATGCCGATGACCTGCCTCAATTGCGATAGCGATAGCAGGTTTTTATTACCTGGTCGATTGATGGAACGCTTTTCAAGTTCGACACCGGCTGTTTTTAACGATTGATGAGTTTGAAGCACCTGATTGGTAATGACGTTGAGGTTGTTTCGCGAGTCGAATGAAATCCGTTTGGAAAGGGCCACTTTCTTGCCTTTTAGATTGAGATCCAGATAGAGCTGGGATTCTTCCGCTTGTGTAAGCCCTTCAAATACTTGGATGGCAATCGAGCTTTCCTTCATGAGTGAATCCAGTTCGTAAGCCTGTTTCACTTTTTCTTCATCCTTCTTTAACGCTTTAAGGATACTGTCCTCCAATTGTGCGAAAGCCGCAATTCGTTGGGTTCCATCGATGATCGATAATTCGAACGCTTCTCCATTAAGGATGGTTCCTTCCCTGCTGTTGGCAACGAGTGGTGGCAGATAGATATTTTTAGTTAAAGCATTGTCCAACAGATAATTCTTGATCGACCGGACCCGCAGCTGGTTGATTTCCCTAGTGGCGATTTGTCCATTGCGATACATGTGGACCAGTTCCATGATTGAGTAGGAAACCATTTTCCTTCTTTTCCGATCCAATTCACCTAGAATCATGCAGCCATCCTCCTTCCTGTTCTATTTTTCGTTTGAACACAAGAGCCGTTTTCTGGATGGCGTTTGTAGTCGAATGGTTTTTGACTCTTTTTTTTAAGGGATCGTAGATGTGTGAAAACAAGGGATCCTCATGCTTCCATGTGCAGGCTTCTTTCAATGGCAGCATGTGATCGATTGCTTCTTCATAGGGGATTTCATGATGTTTGTGAAGTTGGTGGATCGTTTGGGCAAGGGCAATTTGAATGCCGGAATAGCCGGATGTGAATGTTTTCCGATCTGCCATCTTCTTCGGAAAGATTTCCAGCCATGATTCGAAAAATGCGGTTGCGATGCTGATGATTTCGTCTTTGGTTACATCACCATAATTGGCTTTGCCCGTTTTCACGGAGACGTTTCCTTCAAATAAAGCGATAAGGCAGCGCCTCATGATCGTCAGCGAAGTCAACGCCGTACAGTTCACGGTTATCCTCGAAAGGGTGGCTTCTATCTCCATCTCACTTTCTAATATCCTGGCAATGTCCCGTGTCAGTTCTGCATATTCATCCCGCTGATCGTACTTCATCACCAATCCTATATGCGGCTCTTTTCGCTTCGTATTAATATCATTGAATAGCTGTCTTTCTTCATGCGTTTCCAGATTTAAATAGATTTGAATGGTGACGGGGTAGGTCTTTAACTTATCAATTTGACTTTGGAGCTTTTCAGCTTGCTTAAAGTTACCGATTTCTTCTTCCGCTTCCTTCCGCGCCCTTAAGTGACTGATGGCTGAAATTAGGGCGTAGGTCCTGTGCTGACCATCAAGTATGTATATTTTGCTTCCTGGTGGCAGTTCTCCGCCATCGGTCACTTCTTTGATCGCTCCCCTGCTCGAGAAGATGAACGGGGAAAAGTAAAAGTCCCCTTCCGATACAGAATCAATGATGAACTCCCTGATTTCAGTCCTTCTATTGAGATCAAGCTTTCTTTGAACCGCCTCATCGACCTCGAATATTGCCTCCAATGTGGAGAATTGGATTTGCGAGATCAATATGCCCTTCCCGAATTGGGTACAGCTGTTTCCGGGTATCGTCACTTTCATTTCTTGATATGTCATTCACTTCACCTCTCTGTGACCATTATCCTATTTTATGCATTTTTTGTAAAACCGCTCTGTTTGTACCTCTATCAAAATTCGTTCCCTATTGTGACTCAATTACCTGTTTGACTGGCTAACTCTTTACAAGCCCTCATTAAAGAGCTATACTTTCCAATTTCCTTTTCAAATCTGCTACTCTAGATTGATATTTCCTTGTTATTTTGTGTCAATTTAGAGAACAAACAGCCAAAATCCATGTAAAAAGTGAAATGAAATGACATTTTTGTGAAGTTTTAAGAACACGTAAAAAAAGTCTATCTGAATGATAGACTTTTTTCTTTAAATTTAATTTAAGTTAATCTATTCTGCCATCTTTATTTCAATGGCTAAGTTACGTAAGTAATCCAATAAGGGCCGTATTTCCTCCGGGGCTGTTGTGTCAGTAAATGAGAAGGACTGTTTCTGCTTTTCATCGGCTATATCCAGCTTGTATGAAAACGAGTCCGCTCCTTGGGCTTTGGCTCCAGCCATTTTACTTAGGTGGGCATTAGGAAGGTCAGCTGTCTTCAGTAAATTCAGTAATTCCTCATTTTTTCCCTCTGGCAATTCATCTGTGTCTATCTTAAAGTTCAAGTCGAGGTTGGCAAATCCCCCTATGCAGCTAAATTGGATATGCATGTTAAATGAAGCCTCCTATTCATGGATTATGACTACTCAGGCAGTCCAACCGCTTTAAAAGCATTTTCAATTGTCCCTACAGCCGTTTTCGGAACTTCTCCACTATCAACAAGTTTTTGCGCTGACTTGATGACAATCTGTACGAATTGATTGAAATTTGCCGTTGCAAATAAATTCTGCATCGCATTGAACCAGATCAAAGCCGCTTTGTCCGTTCCGATCTCCATCGATACTAGATAAAAGGCCTTGTTTGGTATGCCGCTATTGATATGGACACCATGATTATCCCGATCTCCTTTATAGAAGTTCCTCATGTGATCAGGCTGCAAATCTTTCCCCATTAACTTATTGTCAAATGCAGTACCTGGTGCTTTCATCGAACGGAGGGCCTGTCCTTTCAGTGATGGTCCCATTATATCAGCACCGATTAGCCAATCTGCATCTCCCGCTGTTTGCTTTAAATGAAATTGTTTTATGGCAATTCCAAACGCATCCGAAAGATGTTCATTCAAGGCCCCAGACTGACCATCATACTCCAATCCACTTGTGAACTGCGTAACCCCATGTGTAAGTTCGTGTCCAATAACATCGAGTGAATTGGCAAAATTGCTAAAGATGACCCCATCGCCGTCACCAAATACCATTTCATCCCCGTCCCAATAGGCATTCGTGAATTTATTCCCATAATGAACGTTCAGAATGAGATCAAGGCCTTTGTTATCAATTGAATTACGATGCAAGACATCCTTGAAATAGTCACGCACAACTCCGCTATAATCATATGCAGCGTTAACTACTGGGTCTGCATTTGATCGATCCCCTTCTTTCCTGGCCTCATTCTCCCGGAGTTTCGTTCCTCCCTTGCAATCATAAACATGACGGGCAGATTCTCCACGAGGACCAGCTCCTGCATCAGTTAAAGCGACAACACCATCAATATCATATTCCTTCAAGATTCTGCGCCTGCGCATATGACGGCTTTTCGCTAAACTGACCCGTGCTTCTTCCACATCATTTTGTGCCAAATTCTCAAGAATATAGTTAGGTACGATGAAACACTGACACTTTTTGGAACAATCTCTTTTGTGCATATTCAACACTCCTTCATGTTTTTTTTCGATCCATTACATTTTCGTTATACAATAATGCCAACGCGTCTGTCCTCAACATCCTTCATGGTACTTATCCGTTCAACAAGTGTTTGATGCTTTTCCTATATTCAACACATTTCTATAGATTACTTTCGCCGGACTACCCCCATTTTCCTCCATTCCTTCCCACTCTTCTATTTGCAAACTCTTTCTCAGCAAATTCACTCCTTAGTTACAGTTGTTCTTATTTTTCGGTTTGATAACTCATTTTCATTTCCTCTTAAAAATGCCTCTGCTATAGGAAGTTGTTGATTTTCTTGTTGAATGAACAATGGAGTTTAGTAAAATGGGAAATATATCAAATAATGATAATTCGCGGTGAATAACTTATGCAAATTTAAATTTCCTTTTTTTACAAACTTCATATTTTACTCACAAATATTATTTATCATCAATATAGGTGAATTTAAAATACTATTCAAAAAAATAGGAGGTCCTGTATATGGAAGCGGGTATAACAAAAACTACTATACAAAATCAAACAAACACCTCTTTGTATAGAACAGTATGGAGATGGCATTTTTATGCTGGAATTATTTTCGCACCCTTACTTATTATTCTAGCAGCCACTGGCTCAATCTATTTATTTAAGCCACAAATTGAACAAGTACTTTATCAAGACTACAACGAGGTTACTCCGCAAGAAGATAAAATACCGGCATCCCGGCAGATTGAGCAAGTGAAGAAACTTTACCCTAATGCAGTGGTGACAAAATATCATCCAGGAGAAAATGCCTCTCGTTCAAGTGAAGTAAGCATTACTTCTAATAAGGAGTCCCTTACAATTTTTATAGACCCCTATACAGGTAAATCTATTGGAGAGTTGAATGATGAAGACAGAATTATGGATAAAATTGAAGAAATTCATGGTGAACTAATGGCTGGCACCTTAGGTGATAGAATTGTAGAGTTAGCTGCGTGCTGGGCAGTTGTGTTAATTGTCTCCGGTCTTTATTTATGGTATCCAAAAAAGAAGCAAGGTCTTTCTGGTGTACTTTTTCCAAGATTAAATAAAGGAAAAAATATTTTCAGAAGAGATTTACATGCAGTACCTGCCTTTTGGATAACTACAGGTATGCTATTTTTAATTATGACAGGATTGCCTTGGTCAGGTTTTTGGGGAAGTAATTTTCAATCGTTAGCTACCAATTCTGGATCTGGGTATCCTCCATCTATATGGTCAGGAAGTGCTCCAACATCCTCAATTAAAACAAAAGATATTGCAGATGTTCCTTGGGCAGCAGAAAATTTAGATGTACCTATCTCAGGTATTCAAGGTTTTATCCCACTGTCCATTGATGATGTAGTTACAATTGCGAATCGTGAGGGTATGCATCCAAGTTATAGCATAAATATTCCAAATGAAACAGATGGCGTTTATACATTATCAGCTTTTCCACCGAAAGCACAAGATGAAGCAACTATGCATATCGACCAATATTCCGGTGCAGTTCTAGCTGATTATCGTTATGATCATTACGGTTTAATAGGAAAAATAGTTGCATGGGGAATTACATTGCACAAAGGGACCCAATTTGGTTTGATTAATCAAATAATCAGCCTTCTTATTTGTTTAGGAATAATTCTTGTTGCCGTTAGTGGTTTTTATTTATGGTGGAAGCGAAAGCCGAAAAAAGGATTAGGTGCACCAAAAGCTCCTCATATAAAGAACATGAAATCCTTTCTAATTCTGTTAATAGGTCTAGGAATTTTGTTTCCTTTGGTTGGTTTGTCGCTTATTGTTGTGTGGCTAATTGACTGGTTAATTATTAAAAGAAGATCTGCAGTTAAGAAAGTTATGAATGCATAATTCGAAATGTAAAGGGTGGCTTTTGCCGTGAAAAAAAATATATGTATTTTTTTAATCTTTATTTTCATCCTATTGCTAAGTGCATGTTCACTTGAAAAAGATGCCGCTAATCAATACAAAGAAGAGACGCCTCTTGAATCAGAAATAATCATACCAGAATCCTTTACTGCTAATAAACAGGAGACGATAAAGGTTGTTCTTACTCAAGGTGGTAAAAGGGTTAGAAGCGCAGATTATGTTCACTTTGAGATATGGAAACAAGATGGATCTCTCAAATATAGTATGGAACAAGCTGAGGCAGAGGGAAACGGTACTTATAGTTTAAGTAAAAACTTTGATAGTGATGGTCTATACTATATAAAAGTACATGCAAGTAACGATGGTTCAATAATTATGCCTCAAAAACAGTTTATCGTAGGAAAACTTTCTAAAAGCGATTTAAAAATCTTGCAAAAAGGTATGCATAAACAAGAAGAAAGTCATGAACATCATCATTAAATCTATTCGAAAATCCGGTTTTCATTTGAAGACCGGATTTTCTATGGATATTTGCTACCCCGTTTTTGTTAGTAATGATAATAATAGGGTAAGAATTTTAGTTTTTATTTTTGTTATTTTAATAAATAACCAATATTTTATGGATTGGAGAGAATGGTATACCTATTACGATTAATGGATTTTGGAATGAAGGCAATATCGAGCAATTGCTTCCTGTTGGAGTCTTTTTAACATCGAATATACTCCATCAACAGCATCGTCAGAATTTTGGGGGATACCGCTTTTCTTGGTTATTACCTTTCGCTTTGTTTCAACCTGCCTGAGAAAAAGGAAAAAATCCCACTTGTCCCTAAACCTAGCTGGATTAGCAAGAAGTAAAATACACCTTTCCAAAGCCTATTTAAAAAATCAAGGGAACATACTGGTTCAACCAATATCCCCATTATAGAGTTACTTTTTATACACTCGTTAAATCCCCATTACTGGAGTTAGTTTTTTTCTTTTTACTTTTATTTCTCATTATAAATTTTTCCATATAATAAATGATAATTATAAATACAGACATAATGCCAAAATACGATATGATAACACCTAAAGCGTTCGAATTCTCGAATTGGCCTTTTTCCCCTCTTAGGCTGCCTTCTGACATTGGTTTTTCAAATTGGCCTTCTCCCGCTTCGAAGCCGCCTTCCGGAGGATTTGGTCTTTCTCCCCTTTTGAAATCCCCTTGAAAGTTCGGTTTTTCTCCCCTTTCGAAGCCGCCTTCTGGCATTTGTGAGGAAGAAAAATTAAACACGTTCGCAACTCCTTGCAGCTGCATGATGAAATTTGTTGAGTACATTTGATAGCCCCCAAACACTAATAAAGCAATTGTTGCTGCTCTTGCTAAAATCCCTATGAATGGTTTGGGGGTTCTGAACTTCATCATATTTTTAAAAACATTCATTACCCATTTCCAATGTAATCCAATATGAGCTGCAACTAAAATAAGCACTAAAAACGAAATGGATATATGAGAAATTTTAAACCATTGTTCATTACCAACGTTGATATTTGGGAATACAACTCTTGAAATAAAAATACCACTGATCATAATAAAGGTCATTGTAATTAATAACATTACGTTTAAAAAATAACCAAATTTTGTTTTAATAGGTAAATTAAGGTCAAACAATTTAACCGTGACTTTTTTTACCCATCGCCAATTGAGCAATACATGGATGAAAAATAATACGGCAATTACTAACCCGGCAATTTCATGAAACGTTAATCCTCCTAATACTCGTTTATTGAAAAATAATACGAACGTAACGGCCATTAAAATATCTAATCCAAGCTTCACGAACATCAGCTTTTTCATATCTTATCCTCCTAAGTAGTTTGTCCTTGAATTTTTTTAACTAACTCCCTATTCATATTGGTGAAACTTATTATGAATAGTTTTTCTTAATTTTTTATTAAGGGAGTTTAAGGAGAATTAACTGGAGGAATTGCATCTTGAAGACAATGAACTTACCAACAATTCCTTTATAACGCTAAACCCATGCAAATTAAAAAGCCTCAACTCCTTAAAGGAATTGAGGCTTGCACTGCTATTTATCATTTGGGCAAGAAAGCATCAGGGCGTTCCTTCATGCTTTCTTCCTGTTCCAATTAAATAATACGGGTTGTAACGATGCCTTCGATTTGTTTGATTTTTTCTTCCAAGCTAGGAATGATATCGCCGTTTACTTCACCGTCAATGTCGATGATCGTATACGCATATCCCCCACGGCTTCTGTTAACCATATCAGCGATGTTCAAATTAAAGCCTGATACAGCCAGTGTGATTTGCCCAACCATGTTCGGAACGTTTTCATGGAATGTTGCCACACGACGATTTCCTGTAAAAGGAAGTGAAGTATTTGGGAAATTCACTGAGTTCTTGATGTTCCCTGTTTCTAAAAATCCTTTCACCTGACGTGCTGCCATGATGGCACAGTTTTCCTCTGATTCTTGCGTAGAGGCACCAAGATGCGGAATTGGAACGACATTTTTCATTTTCAGCACGTTTTCATTCGGGAAGTCTGTAATGAACTTGCCAACTTTCCCGCTTTCAAGTGCAGCTTCCATATCATTTTCATTCACTAGCTCACCGCGTGAGAAGTTCAAAATATGAACGCCTGGTTTCATGATGCCAAATGTTTCTTGGTTAAACATTCCTCTTGTGTCATCCGTTAATGGAACATGTACAGTAATGTAATCAGATTCTGCAAACAATTCTTCAATCGTCATGGCGCGCTGTACATTGCGAGATAAATTCCAAGCTGTATCGACAGAGATGAACGGGTCAAATCCAATTACATCCATGTCTAAATCCAGGGCATCATTCGCCACAAGCGCACCGATCGCACCTAAGCCTATTACACCCAGAGTTTTTCCCTTGATTTCTTTTCCAACGAATTGTTTCTTTCCTGCTTCTACAAGCTTCGGAATTTGTTCTCCTTCGCCTTCTAATGTCTTTGTCCATGCCACACCGGCAAAAAGGTTACGAGATGAAGCCATTAATGATGTCAGTACCATTTCTTTTACAGCGTTAGCGTTAGCACCAGGTGTATTAAAAACAACGATTCCTTGCTCGGTACATTTGTCGACCGGAATATTATTGACTCCCGCCCCTGCCCTTGCGATTGCTTTTAATTGATCTCCGAATTCCGTTGTATGCATGTTAAAGCTTCGTACAACGATCGCATCAGGGTTTTCACTGTCGTTGTCGACCGTAAATTCGCCTTTATTGAATACATTTAGCCCGCTTTCAGCAATATTATTTAATGTTTTGATCGTTTTCACTTTTTCTAAAAGAATTGTGCTCATCTTGTTTGTCCCCTTTTGGTTATGATAGTTTTTTTTCAAATTTCGGAATATTGACAATATTTTTTGCCCATGAAAATCTGCATTCTTTAAAACTTCACTATCCTCTGTTAGTAAACAGAAAGAGGCAAGGGATAAAATCCCTTACCTCTGCCCAGGCGAACGGCTACGACACTATGTGTTCCCTCACGGTTATCCGTGTTTCGCCAGTTGCACATAGTCTTTTGATTGATTTTATTCTATCAAATTATTCAGCAAATTTCAATATCAATTTAAAAGTTTTATATGGAAGAAGTCAACACTCAGCATGACCGCTTGCGAATGGCTAACTTAAGCAGGTTTAATAGCCTTTGCCAAATCATGTCACGCCAGTATTCCCTTTCATTTCAAACCATCCAATTGGAAAAGCAAGTTTTTTCATCATTTAGAATGGTTCATTCTTTTGACCAATAGTAAAATAACGGAAAATAGGGTGAAAATGATCATGATCGGAATGGACGTTGTAAAAAAATTGACCCATCCGCTTGTCTCTGTGTCTTGTGGCATGACCACAATTTTTTCTATATCATGTTCTTCTGCAGCGTCATTCATTCTATTCATCGAAATTTCACTATTTGGGACAGTGGCGATAAAATATTGATCCTTTTCATAACCTTTCAGCCGCCCGCTTATTTCAAAAACTCTTTTTTGGGGCTCCAACTCCAAATATGTTACTTTGCCATCCTCTAAAGTTGTGAAAAATTCATCTTCAGTTAATTCCTCAGTCGGTTCATTGTCATTATTAAAAATAAACACAATCCCCAAGGTAACCAAGAAGATTAGTAAATAAAATATTTTATTACGGAAAATCCGCTTCATCCTACACCTTCCCCCACGAAACAAACTAGGTCAATAGTATCATATAATAGTAATCATTAACAATTATTCCATGTTCATTTAAAAAGAAGGCCCTGTTGATTTCTTGGACTCGGGCAGGTTAGTTGCAAAATGGATAATATTAGTAAAAAATAGGAGGTATAGCAAACTAGTAGATAAGGGGTGATAATTTTGATTACTCATTTCGCAGATTTAGAATTACTGACAGTATCTATTGAAGGTGTAAAGCAATGCTACGCTAACCGCCTGCAGCTCCCCATTCTATCAGAATCTAAAGAGTTCATTCAGTTTCAGCTGACGCCCTTTACTACGTTGAGTTTTAAGAAGCGTTTGAGCCCATTTCTCCAGCACACTTTGCATTTCAAGTCCCATATTCTCAATTTGATGAAGCGGCATCATTTATCCAACAATCCGGATTATTGGTCCTAAGACAAGAACATGGTCAGTATATCGACGAAACGAACGGAAGAAAAAATCTATATTTTCGTGATGGAGATGGCCACCTTCTCGAAATCATTGCCCATGATTATGTAAATGAAGATGAACTGAAGGCATCCGGAATGTTAAGAACACTTTATTTAAGAGAGATTGGCTTCCCTGTGGATTCGGTACCAAGCTTACGCGATTGGCTGAAAAGTAACCTTGGTATGAAAACGGAACAAGATCAAGATATATTTAATTTCGTAATTAGCGGGACAGCACATGCAATAGTGGTTTCAAAACAAAGGCCTTGGATCCCTATTGCCATGAAGGCCTTACCGCCAAAAATGGCGGTGACGTTCGGTACACCCGATAAAAGGTTTATTGATGAACTGACAAAACAAATGGATCACACTTTTTTAGATGACTCTAAGAAACGATTTATACTTAGTGATGGTTATCCTTTTTATATGGAACATACTCCTGAATTCAGTGCGTCAATGGTGAAAAATTTGAATTTACCTATTTGAACCGCGTTTTTCATTTAACCTGTAAAGGGGGAAATCAATTTGTTAATAAGAAAGGCAAACGTTGCTGATGCTGAAGGTATAGCAATAGTCCATGTCGATTGCTGGCGTACCACATATAAAAATATAATGCCAAGTGATTTTTTAGATAAACTGTCTTATGGGAAAAGGAAAGACGTATGGATAGAGAATATATCTAAAGATGGAAACCATGTTTATGTAGCAGAAAATAATGAGGGAAAAATAGTCGGATTTATAAGCGGAGGAAAAAGGGAAACGAATGAAGTTGAAGATTCGGGTGATCTAACTGCGATATATATCCTCGAAGATTTTCAAAGAATGGGGATAGGAAAGAAACTCATCAAAGAATTATTTTTTATATTTAAAAAACTGGGCTTCCATACAATTTTTGTTGAGGTGCTTGAAGATAATAACTCTCGATTTTTCTATGAGGCTTTTGGTGCTGAATTGCTTAAAACCGAAAAAATCAAAATGTCTGGTGCTGAATTAAATATATTGGTTTATGAGTGGAAAGACATTAGCCCTGTATTGTTATGATTAAACTTCATTTAAGATGAATGCTGCTGGATGCGAAGGGTCCTTTTATTTCTAGCAGTTTTCTATGTCATCCTGCTCGAATTAAACCGATAGAATAATAGTGCAAAGTTTTGCGTCCATAAACTGGAAAACCCTTCTATGTGGGAAGGGTTTTTATATTGTTATCCTTCATATCAGTGCCGATTTTTGTTGGGAAATTCAGTTCTTCTCACCTTCCCCTGCTTTGTCTTACTTGTTAAATGTGATGTTATACACTCCAACTTACGGGTTCCTACTTCTAGCAGGCATTCATGTTGACTTCAAAAAAAAGACACAGCCCTTAAGTGAGGAGTGTGCCTTGCGTTTGATTTAATTTTGATTAAACCCGCTTTCATCCATGTAAAAAACTTCCCAAGAATGCCCATCGATATCCAGAAAACTCCACCCGTACATGAACCCATGATCGATGGCTTCATTAAAAGGCTTTCCGCCAGCATCGAGTGCCCTATTCACGACCTCATCCACATCTTCCTTACTTTTAACCGATAGGGCCACGATGGCTTCAGTACTTGCTGCTGGATCCGGGATTTCCTTCTTGGTAAACGTTTTAAAGTAATCTTCAACCAATAACATGACATATATAGACTCACTGATAACCATGCATGTTGCATTTTCATTGGTCATTTGCTCGTTAAACTTAAAGCCCACCTTTGTGAAAAATTCTATTGAGGCATCCAAATCTTTAACAGGCAAGTTTACAAAGATCTTCTCTGCTTGAACTCCCATCAAATTCACCCTCACTTGATTTATTTTATGTTCATTCACCTACTATTCGCTCCATTTTCCGATAATCCTGCCCGCAACAAAAAAAGAATGGATGTATGCATAACAAAACCAATTCAAGAACCATCGCCGCCCGTAAACACCCATGGGGCTAATGACTCCGCCGGCTAAACTTGTAGAATCAATGAATGAACCGGGGTTTAATGCCTTATCATTCTCAAAAAAACGATTCTACATTAGGCACCTATTACCTTACTTCAAATGAACACTCATAATCGTTGTTTCGTTACTATTTGCTTGGCTGATATTTGTTTTTTCCAGTTTTTCAACTAGCTCGCCATTCATGATAATAATCGGAGTTATGATACTGGGAACTTTGGATTTTAGAAATTCGATATCAAATGTAACAAGCTTGTCTCCTGCTTTTACACTTTTCCCTTCTGCGACATGGACTTCAAATCCCTCACCTTTAAGGTTAACTGTATCTAAACCTATATGAATTAACAATTCTATGCCATGCTTTGTGCGGAGGCCTAAAGCATGTTTAGTAGGAAAAACCTGGATCACTTCTGCATCAATAGGAGATACAACCACCCCCTCCTCAGGAAGAAACGCTATTCCATCCCCCATTAACTTCCCGGAAAACACTGGATCGGGAACATTTTCAATATTTATAACTTGTCCATTTATAGGAGCAAGCAGATGTTCCACATTTTCTTTTTTACCGAATAATTTTTTGAACATACTATTTCCACCCTTCTCTATCTTTTTGAATCTCACAATGTTACATAGATAATAGTTTTTGTTATTTTTTCTTTTTCAATTTCCCTTCCGCTTTCTTCTTTTTATTCTCTTCCACTCTAAATGTAACGATTTCGGTTATTAATTCATAAGGAATTGGCTTGTTCAGTGGAAACTGAACGGCCCCTTTTGAACGTTTATAATCAGATAAATCATATTCAAAAGCAGAGATCGCGCTTGAAGTTGGATAAAGTCCTATATGTTTTTTATAGGCAGCGAAATGTACCAGATTTCCGTATAAAGCAAAAGTAGGCATTTGATAGCTTATCTTTTCTTCTGCATCCGGTGCTGCATTCTTTATGACTGTTCTTATCGTTTTAAGTATCTCCTGAACTTCTTCGGGAAATTGTATAATGTACTCATCAATTGAATTAAATCTATTGGTTCCCTCCATGATTTCTCCTTTCATAAATCCATGATTAGTTATCATTATCCCCCTTCACTCTTAAAAAAAGAACTCCCTGCTAAAGGCCGGGCACCCGTGAGTTGATTGCAGGCTTAATGAATGATCAAAACCATGCATTCAGATTCAACATAACTGGCTATCCGCTCAAGTTCGTTAGTTCTATCCTATCTTTAAGAACTCTTCCATTCTTTTCATTACATCTTCTAGCATCGTAATCGACCTTGAAGCATGCAAAGGTTCAATATCCAAAGAATGATTAGCATTAGGGACTTGATCCATGCTTATATTCGTTTTATTTTCTATCATTTGAATTTTACCTGGAATATAATGATGATCTTTTTCTCCTATTACTATATGTACTGAATGATTGCTGCTCAATAGCCCTTCAACAATAGAATCGAACTTCAATAGCGGCGTAAGCAAAATCATTTTGGAATTCATGAACCGCTCACTTTTCATAATTCCGTTGATGATCGGAATGGTGCCAAGTGATTTTCCCAGAAACACAGTTTCTTGATATTCATTATTTTGAATTATTTCAGTAAGGACGGGATTCATATCATTAACGATCACTTTTGTGATATCCACCAAAGGATGCTTGAATATATCCTGGTCGTAAGAGTAATGAATATGCACGACATCAAACTGATTTTGAAGCATGAGCATTGTCGAATAATAAAATAACGGCTTCTCATACGTGTAACCCGCACCTGAAAACATAAAACAAACGGCCCGACTTCCATTTTCAATATGTGTGTATGAAACTTCTTTTTCATTATTATTTATTTTTCTTTGATTAACCTTCATGATAGACTCCTCCCATTGAATTCGTTTGTTATATATATTCATTAGCTACCCGCTGCAATCCTCCTTGATTGATATTATCTAGTTTTGTACATTTACTGAATCCCCAAATAAGGTTTTGTTTCTAACCGGAAATATGTATACTTTAACTATCAACCTATTTTATGGAAAAAATGAAGACCTGTATTTCATATGATCGATCAATCCATGCCTTAAAGGAGAGTGTGTAATGAAAATTAAAACGTTATGTTTCATTCTTGTCCTGCTAGTCACTGGTTCTATGAGCACGATTGATGCAAGTGCAAACAATCAAAAGGTGAAAGAACTGCATATCGGGGAATCTTTCGCTGGTGTGGAGGGCACGACGGTCATCCAAAACTTAAAAAATGATAAAGTATATATCTATAACAAACAGAGAAGTAACGTACGCTACACTCCAGAATCGACATTTAAAGTCGCGAATGCATTAATTGGCTTACAGACAAAAGCGGTGAGCGATGAATATGAGTTGAAGCGATGGGATGGTGTAATCAGGGAATTTGAAGATTGGAACAGGGATCATACTCTGGCTTCAGGCATGAGGTATTCAGTGATCTGGTATTATCAAGAAATGGCCCGCGACATAGGGGCTGAAAAAATGCAGCAATATATAAACCTGATCGACTACGGCAATCGCGATATATCCGGTGGAATCGATCATTTCTGGCTGGACAGCAGCATAAAAATATCTGCCCGGGAACAAGTACAATTCATCGAAAACCTTGTAGAGGAAACACTGCCTATCGATAAGCAACATATGAGAACCGTAAAGAGAATCATGATTAACGAAGAAGCAGACTCATATGTCCTCCATGGAAAAACAGGTACACGCCTTTCCGATATGGGATTGGGCTGGTATGTGGGTTACATCGAAACGGACAAAGGGAAATGGGCTTTCGCAACGAACACGGACGGCAGCGGCAGCAAAGCCAAGGCGATTACACTGGATGTCCTGAAAGACCTGTATATCATAAAAGAATAATAGTTAACGCGTGCCTCAAACTTGGGCATGCGTTTTGCTTTGTCTTAAAGAGGATATCATCCGTTTTCACATATCTTTGAAAAAGGTAGTTCTCAACGTGCATTGAAAGATAGCTAGCCTTGGCAATTGTCTGTTCACCAAGACTCTGAAGCCTTTTGTGGGATTGTCCAATCAAAATAAAAAAATTCTCATCTACAATAGTATTGATAATTTGGAAAGGGGGATTAATATTGAAATTAAACGAAATCAAGAAAACTTATGATGTAATCATTCCTTGTGGCAGCTCTTGCTCTCCCACTTTGCACCTAAGAAGACTTCGTTTAAGAAGATTTTCTTTGCCTCTTGACTGGGTCTATACTGAGTCATTTGCAGAAGTGGCTAATCTATATAGAAATCAGTTCAAAGAATATATGAAATTGAGGAATCTTACTTTAGTGGAAGGATCAGCTACTTATTTTGATGATGACATAGTTATAAATGCTGTAAATACCTATTTGATCAGAGATAACCATTATAAAGTTACTTCAGTTCACGATTTCCCCATCCTCCCTGATAAAAAGTGGTTTGAAACATATCCTGATTTCAAAGAAAATTTAAATAAAAGAATAGCAAGATTCAATGAAACAATTAACAATAGTGATTCAATCCTATTTGTTAGATGGTCAACAATTTATGACCATGCCTATTTGTTTCAACACGCTATGCAAGACATGTTAAAAGAAAAAAATTTTAATGTATTAATATTAATCCCCTCGGATGATGCAACAAGTATTTCCGAATTGGAATGGAACCTAGAAAATGTTTGTGTTTTAAAAGTTCCTAACCAGATTGAAGATGAGGCCATTTGGAATCATGCTTATAGCGGCATACAATTAAATTAACTTCTGTCTTGATTAATCGCTGTGCAAACCATGCTTATATGTTAATGATTTCAATTTTGACGATTTTAGTTATTGTTTTAGGTTTTTTATCAAGCCAAAAATAATCAACGCTTTTGCGCTTCTTTCTTTTTTTCGTTCAAGTAAGTCAACTTGTTTGACAGTCTTAAGACTAATTTAGGCTATCATATATCACATTCATTCCCCTTAAAGGCAGTAATAATTATTTTTTGTTATATTCTTAGATATACGAACTGCTTGTGAAAATACTTCAAAAGGGAATTGGTGTATTAAAGGTTTAAGAGAAAGGCATCTGCCAAAAGCAGATGCCTTATCTTTATCTTGTTGACAGGAGTCATGTTAATCCCATCTCTTGTTTTCTTTTCTGTTTTAATACCGCAGGCTTTGGAGCCTGCTGGGAGAGTGCCGTACATTCAACAAAAGAAAACTGTTTACACCCTTTACAACGATTAACATCTAGTTTTGATAAAGCTTTATTAATGGCATCACCCGTACTGGAAAAGAACTGTTCCTCACCTACTAGTTTATTAAAACCTGTTTTTTCGAGCATTTCTTTAGGTTCCTGTGGAATCCCGGAAATCAACACTTGTAGTTGGTGAAACTTGAATTGCTTCACAATGTCGGTGAGAAGTGCTTCTCCCGATGTATCAATAAATGACACATTGCTCATTCTTAATAGGAGGACTTTTGGTTTAGAACGCATGATTTGTTCGATTTCTTCTTGCAGCCTTTCGATTGAACCAAAGAATAAAGGTCCTTCTATTGTATAAATGTGAATCTGTGGACAATTTGAACCGTGTTGAACCATTTCCGGTTTAACTAGTTTATCAGTTGGATCTGGTAAAACCCTTGATAATTTCAATGTACCGCTCATTAGTTTAACAAAAGATAGAATAGCTAATAGTAAACCGATCCCAACACCTGTTGTCAGGTCAATCAAAACCGTTAACAAGAAGGTCACGATTAATACGACCGAGTCCATGGTTTTTGCTTTTAAGATATGCGAAAATTCTTTGCGTTCACTCATGTTCCATGCGACAAACATAAGAATGGGGGCCATACTGGCCAATGGAATGGCCGAAGCATAAGGAGCTAAACTAACTAGCACCAGTAATACCACCAACCCATGTACCACACCAGATATAGGGGAAACTGCACCGTTTTTAATATTCGTTGCGGTACGCGCGATGGCACCTGTAGCCGGAATGCCTCCAAATAAAGGCGTAATCATATTGGTCAATCCTTGCCCAATTAGCTCTTTATTACTGTTATGTTTACTGCCGGTCATGCCGTCTGCCACTACAGCAGATAATAGTGATTCAACTCCTCCAAGCATGGCAATGACTAAAGCAGCCGGCAGGAGTTCAATCACTAGGCTGCCGGTGATCTGGGGAAACTGAAAATGGGGCAATTCATTAGGAATGGCACCATAGGTCGATCCAATGGTCGCTACCTGATCAGGAAAGAAAAAGGCAGCGACTAGAGTTGATACCATCAATCCCAGCAATGCTCCAGGGATTTTTGGTATATACTTTGGAGTTAATATGACGAGTGCTAAACTAATGATAGCCACCAGTACACTGTAGATGTTCACTGTATTAAAATTCAATATGATTTCTTTCATATTTAAAAGAAATGATTCTTCCTTTTTTAAGTTACTGAGTCCAAAGAAATTGGCAATCTGGCCAGAGAAGATAATTACAGCAATTCCAGCAGTAAAGCCGATGGTAACTGGACGGGGAATAAACTTGATGAATCTTCCCAATTTGAACACACCTAAAAGAAAAATCATGATGCCTGCCAAGAAACCGGCGATTAACAGTTTTTCATATCCGTATTGCATCACCACTCCCAACAAGATCGGGACAAAGGCTCCAGTCGGTCCTGCAATTTGATATTTGGACCCTCCCAAAAGGGAGACCATAATTCCAGCAATAATTGATGTGTAAAGTCCGTATTCTGGTCTTACTCCTGAAGCAATGGCAAAAGCCATCGCTAAAGGAATTGCTACAATCCCAACTACCACCCCGGCAACCAGGTCTTTTTGAAGATGGCCTAAGTTGTATCCTTCAAGCCTGCTAGAACGAATCATTCTATCACTCCTTCTTTTATTAAATGTGTATTTAGTCGTTGCTTGCAACCTTGCTATATCCATCTATGATTCGCTCTAATTTACCCGTTTCGGGATGGATGACCATACCGTGAACGGCAATGGAATCTGGTAATAATGGGTGATTTTTGATCAAATGGACACTATTTGTTACACTCTCCTCAACACATTGAAATCCCGACAGCCACTTTGATAGATCAATACCAGAGTTTGTAAGGACATCAATTTGCTCCTGACTTACTTTCTTCTGCTTTGCGGCATCAAGAAGTGAAGATGATTGAAGCCCCACCATACCGCATCCGTGATGTCCAATCACACACACTTCCTCCACTTTCAGTTCATAAATAGCGACAAGGATACTGCGCATAATGCTGCCAAAAGGGTGCGAAACAATAGCTCCAGCGTTTTTAATGATTTTCGCATCACCATTTTTTAAACCCATCGCTTTTGGAAGCAGCTCCAACAGACGGGTATCCATGCACGTAATGATGACGATCTTTTTATTTGGATACTTTGTGGTTTGAAACTCTTCATATTTATTTTGATCGACAAACTTCTTGTTATAATCCAGAATTCTAGAAATGATAGACATTACTCATTCTCCCTTCTCATGTTGAAATATGTGGAAATGTTCTATGTACAATAATCCAGATGCCTTTCATCCAACTTATTTGCCTCCTTTTTATCATTTGGTGCCTTCACCAATGATTTAAGGCGAATCCATGGATAAAACCTTTTTTTAAGCTAATTCCATGTTAGAGTTATTAAATTAGAGTTAAATGATAGAAGGATTAGAAATCAGTGAGAATTATTACAATTTCTTCTCTTTCTTTTTGCATTTTCCTTACTCATTAAGATCAATAAACAAAAAAAGGGTGATGCATATTAGATATCTAATATGCATCACCCTTTTTTTTGAGGAAAGAAACATTAAAATTTGATGGAAAACATCTATTCAGAGTCATCCTCATCATCTTCCCATGTGACTGTTTTTACTTCCTTTGTATAACCGTCCACTTGAACAACTGCGTCCCTATCGTCTTCTAATTCAACTTCGACCAAATAGTAGGGTGTCTGACCAGAGGGTTGATAAAATTCTGTATCATCACCTGTTCCTTTTACATGTTTTTCCGCAATCGCAATTGCTTCGCTTTCTGTAATGATACTATCCGCTACCTTTGTTGAGTCAATAATGGTTCCTGTATATGCGTCGAGTATTAATGTGATTTTCTCGTTATTCTTATTGACAACTGCTTTATAATAATCGGAGTTGTCTATTTCCTTCACAAAATCAATTTGTTCCAGATCACCTTGGGAGGAAATACGCTCCTTTATTTCTTTTTGGGTCAGTTGCTTTTGGGGTGTTTTTTCCGTCGAATCTTCAGTTGTATTATCTGAAGTTTCTTTAGTCACTTTTCGCCTTTTTATCGAATTAACTTCACCGCTTTTTGCATCAATCCTAATTTGATATACCCCAGTTTCAAGCTGCATTTCAATCTGATATTCTTCACCTTCATTTTTCGTTGTCTTTATAATGGTTCCAGGATATTTATCCTTTGCCGTCTGGTTCACTTCTTCTATAGTTAAGCTTTCCGCGGATAATGATGGAGCCCACCATTGAAATCCGACAAATAAAAGCAGACCAAAAACAAGAGTTAAACCAGCTGGTACCAGCCATTTTCTATGCTTCTTCATCGTATCACCCATCCAACGTCATTCTGGCTTTATAATATCTTGGCAGACCCCGATAAGAATTTACCTTTGATACTGGGATCAATCGGCAACTCACCGGTTACTTTTATTTAAACGTCTCTTTTTATGTTTAAAGCAGCATTCTTTTAGAGACTTGAGTAAATAAAAGAGTAACTATTGTTCCCCTGCCTTCGAGACTATCCATTTCAATCCGTACATCAATTGCATCAGCAATTTCCTTTGCCATGGAAAGCCCTAATCCTGATCCGCCTTGATTTCGGCTTCTTGCTTCATCTACACGATAAAAGCGATCGAACACTTTTGGCAATTCAGCCTTTGGGATTCCATCCCCACTGTCCTCGATGCGGATATATGCTTCATTACTTGATTTTCCTATGTAGACTGAGATAGGCCCGTCACTATACTTTCTTGCATTGTCCAAAAAAATAAACAAAAGCTGTTTTAACTTTTGAACGTCCGTTAATGCTTCAATTTCATCGCGACTATAAATCTCCACTGTTCGTTGATACGCATTTTTATACACTTTGGCTAACTCTGTTACGATATCGGTCAGATTTACGTTTTCCTTCTCTATGTTCCATTTTTCCTGATGCTTTGCAAGCTGGAGCAATTGCTCTGTCATCTCTCTCATTCTAATGGCTTCCGAATGAATGGCCTCTATTGATTCATCAAACAAATCAGGACGCTTCATCCCTCTTCTTTTCAAAAGACTTGCATAGCTTTCGATGACAGTTAGCGGTGTTTTTAATTCATGTGAAGCATTTGATACGAATTGCTCCTGTTTTTCGAAGTTAGCCTGCAGCAAATCGATCATGTGGTTAAAGGTTTTCCCCATTTCCACAAGTTCATCTTTTGATTCTTCTTCTAGGCTAAGTCGCTTAAATTGGCCACTTGTTTGAATCTCCTTCATCGTATCAATCATCGATCGAATCGGACGAGCGATGAAGTTACTAAGAATACTGCTTGATATCAGAACAGGTATCATGGCAATGACAGTTACGGCAATTAATACAATGCGAAGAACAGAGAGCATTTCTTCTGTTGCTTGAATGCTTTTGGTGATTTGAAGATTAACAACACTTCCATCCCCCCAAACGATCGGGTTTGAAACGAACACATACTTTTTCTGATGAAAAGTGATGATCACGCTCCTCTCACCTGGGTAAAACCTGCTATTTCGATTGCTTAACTGCTTTTCGGAATTGGATGTAACAAATGTTTCTTTTCTTTGATCCTCTTTTACAATACCAACCATGCCATCTATAGGCAGATATGCACGAAGTAAATCATTTGGTGAAATTTGATTAACGTTTTTACTAACATCAAATGCAATTTTCTCTGTCTCCGCTTTTGCATGATTAAGTTCATTCACCATTATCAGGTTATTGAAAACAAAATAAATGGAAACATTCATCAAAAGCAGCAGGAAAATGAATAACACCGTTGTATATAAATTTATTTTCTTTCGAAGTCTCATTTTGCTTCCTTCATGACGTAGCCAACGCCTCTTACAGTATGAATGAGTGGCGTATCAAAGCCATATTCGAGCTTTTTTCGAACATATCGGATATACACATCCACTACGTTTGTTTCTCCATAGAAATCGTACCCCCAAACTGCTTCCAGAATTTGATCCCGGTTTAGCACTTGACGCTTATTCTTCAGTAAATATAGAAGTAAATCATACTCCTTCGGGGTTAGGTCAATTTCATTTTCTCCTCTAATGACTTCGCGCGTTTTGACATTTACCTTTAAATCAGCAGTATTTAGCCATTCACCATCTTCATTTTCCCTTGAAGGTGCGCCAGTTCGCATTCTTAAAACCGCACGAATTCGAGCAAGCAATTCTTCAATTTGGAAGGGTTTTGTGATGTAGTCATTCGCGCCGAGATCAAGACCGGAAACCTTATCTTCAACCGAACCCTTTGCCRTTAACAGGATGACAGGAGTGACGGTGTTTTTCGTACGAATTTTACGAAGCAGCTCGATTCCGCTTATGCCTGGAAGCATGACATCCAATAAGATCAATTCCCACTTTTTTGATTGAAATGCTTCAAGGGCTTCATATCCGTCCATTGCCCTTCCGGTTTGATAGCCTTCGATTTCGAGCTCTAATTCAAGCAATCTCAAAATTTTCTCTTCGTCTTCCACGATTAATATTGATTCTTTATTCATTTGGAATGCCTCCTTTTGTGGGGATTTTTTTGTGGTATTCTGTCAGGAAAATTCATTCAAAACATTGTTTGTTTTCCTGATCACGAGATTGATAGGGAAGCGAAGTTCAAGAAGAAAAAGGCTGCCTCAGCAACCTTACTTGTTTTGAAGTAAAGCACTTGTCAGTTGAAAAGGTCAGGTTATTAAAGAAACCATTCACCTTGAGCAATTTTCACTACTTTACCTCCTACATGAACGTCGATTTCCCCGTTAACATCACCTGCTTTTAAAAACAATAAAGAAGGTCTTTCGATTTCGCATCCTTGTTCTACGCGAATGTCTATTTCACTTTTTTCAAAATACCGGTATTTAACTAAGTAAGCAGCTAAACATCCATTAGAACTGCCAGTTGCTGCATCTTCGGGAATACCATAATAGTCCGCAAAGTCGCGAACATTCAAATCATTTTTCGAATCATACGTTTCTGGAGAAAAAACCATAATGGCTTTTGCATCCGTATGTTCGATTAACTCAAAATATTTTTCTTTATTAATCTTTACTTTTTTAACGGCTTCCAATGATTTCAATGGGACAACAAGCACTGGAAGTCCCGTCGAAACTTCTTGAATGGGAAATCTATCATCTATGTTTTTTTTATGTATATTTAAAATTTCAGAAATTTTATCTGTATCTAAAATCCGGCCAAAAGTTGGTTCATTTTGTTTCATCCATAGAAGCTCTTCTTGATTATTGAATATTACTGTTATCTGTCCACCTTTAAAGTTTAAGATAATGTTTTCCAATGTTGCTTCTAATACTTCGTTTTGAATGATATATGCAGTTCCTAAAGTCGGATGTCCAGCAAAAGGAACCTCTTCATTAGGTGTAAAAATCCGAACATCATAGCCGCCATCATTTTTTGAATCAGACAAGATAAAGGTAGTTTCGGAAAAATTAATTTCTTTGGCTATTTGTTGCATTTCATTTTCCGGAATATTTCCAGCGTTCTTAAAAACAGCGAGTTGATTTCCTGTATATTTTCCATTAGAAAACACATCAACAATAGAATAATTAACTCTCTCCATAAACTTCCCCTCGTTTACATTTTAGTTATTTTAACGAATGTACAAATTATTGCATGTAAAATTTTAAAAAAGAAGACGCTATTTACCCAGTTAGCTCCATAAAAAAAAGAGCTGCCAGAGCAACTCTCATGTTAAAAGCCCTATATACTTTTAGTACAATATTACTCTTATAAATCAACATAATCCTGTCTTTTATTTTTCACATTCGTTTTTGATTTTATATTTAGGTTCGATAAACTCACACCAACTAAAGTTAATCCCCCTCCTCCTAAAGCTAGCATGGTTGGAAATTCCCCTAACAAAAGCCATGAAATAATAAGTGCTACAGCAGGTGTCAAATACAGCGAACTTGTCGCTTCCGATGCCCCAACTTTTGAAGTAACATAAGCAAGAGCAAAATACGGAATAAACGTTGGAAAAAGACCTAAATAAATCACAGCATATGTTGATGAAACTAAGGAACATCCTCTTCACAACCATTTTATCTATCTTTCACCATAATATTTAAGCGCATAAGAAAGAGAGCTGCCAGAGCAACTCCCTTGTTAATTCTAAATCCCCAATGATGAATAAAGACCATATAAAAATTTCATAAAAAACCATAGAATTCTATATTAAGAAACCTTGGGCGGCGACATAGAAAACAAATAACGAGACAGCAAGACACATATACCCCCCAAATCCTTTTCGATCCTTTTGAAGTTCGATAAATCCTATCACCAGCATCATTAACCCCAGGAACAACATGGTATACGGTAATAACCCAGAATTCCCAGTAATTAACTGAGTTGCTGATAAAGCAATAACAATGATCCCTAAGATGATTCTAACTATTTTCAAGAAATATTCCCCCTTATCCTAATCCACTAATTATACCATTTTGTATAAAGTTGCTTTTAGACTTTTTCGTTAGTTACATTTTATCTGTTCACCCAATTGACCTTAGGTGCGATTGCGGTCAATATTATTCCGCCAACCTATGTCATTACTTCGCTTACATTTTCGATGTTCGCGTTCGAGTTTTAATTTTTCGATTCAATCAACATTCAATTGTCAGATCAAAAACATGAATTATACGTTTGCCCATTTTTGTAAGTGAATGTGTAGTTTCCTTCTTTTTTCAATAAAAACGGCAAGTACTGTGCAACCATTTCAGCAATTCCAAGGTTATGTGGATGGAGTATCCAATCAATCGATTTCCATTCCAGAATACCTTCCCGCGTTTTTTTCGGTGTTTCATATATTAAATGTTCATCCGCTTCATACAAATATACATATATTCCATCCAGTTCACCTTCCGGGGTCTCCCATGTTAACGTTCCTTTAGAAAAAAAGGTCTTTAACTCAATGCCCGTTTCCTCCAATACCTCACGCAGTGCACCTATATCAGGGGTTTCACCTTTCTCGATTTTGCCCCCCACTCCGTTCCAAACACCCATAATTGGAGCTTTCTCCCGATTAAGCATAAGTATTTCATTATTTTTCTTTACAAAACAAACTGTATACTTAAACATTATATAAAGTGACCCCTTTACCGTTAGTTTCATTAAAACATTGGCTTGTCATCTGCCTCCAACACACTCTCAAATATTAACAATGAATAAAGAATCCGTAAACGTCCTGCGTCGAAGAATCAATGAACTCCCCCATTAGATATAAGTTTCATGGCTTCTATTTTTGCGCAAAATAGTTATTTAACTCGTATATTTCGCTATTTAATCCTATATTTCGCTGTTTACTGGTGAGGTTGCGCTATTTATTCATGAAACTTGCTGTTTACTCGTGAATTAATGCTCTTTACTCGTGAGTTTCCGCTGTTTACTCGTGAGGTTTGCTGTTTACTCATGAAATTTGCTCTTTACTCGTGAATTTCCGCTGTTTTACTCGTGAATTCGTGCTTTACTCATGAAATTTGCTGTTTACTCGTGAGTTTCCGCTGTTTACTCGTGAATTTTGCTGTTTTACTCGTGAATTCGTGCTTTACTCATGAAATTTGCTGTTTACTCGTGAGTTTTCCTGTTTTACTCGTGAGTTTCCGCTCTTTACTCGTGAGTTTTGTTGTTTTACTCGTGAGTTTTGCTGTTTTACTCGTGAATTTTGCTGTTTTACTCGTGAATTCGTGCTTTACTCATGAAATTTACTGTTTACTCGTGAATTAATGCTCTTTACTCGTGAGTTTTGTTGTTTTACTCGTGAGTTTCCGCACTTTACTCGTGAGTTTTTCTGTTTTACTCGTGAGTTTCCGCACTTTACTCGTGAGTTTTGTTGTTTTACTCGTGAGTTTCCGCTCTTTACTCGTGAGTTTTGCTGTTTTACTCGTGAATTCGTGCTTTACTCATGAAATATGCACTTTACTCGTGAATTCGTATCTTAATCATTACTTGTGCAAAAAAAGCAGCGATCCTCTTGGAATCGCTGCTCCCTGTTATTTATGCTCCTGCCCAAACATCCTTGGCATATCTGCCATTCTCCTCTAAGGATTGCAGCCATTCTGTGGCTTCTTCTTTAGTAGTTTGATAGAAATGCATATAGCTGTCGATTAATGTTCGTTCAACATCGGGTGCCATTTTGCTTCCGTCTCCGCAGATGTATAGGTGTCCTCCTTCTTTTAATAAAGGAAGAATGTCTTGAGCGTTTTCCGCTAACCGGTTTTGGACATATGTTTTTTCTTGACCGGGACATCTTGAGAAAGCGGTGTGCAGTGTTACAAGTCCCTCTTGTTCGGCTTCCACGAGTTCTTCTTGATAGAGGAAATCGTGTTCAGGATTACGGCATCCAAAGTAAAGGTGGGCCGACCCTAGGGTTTCACCTTTTTTCTTAAGAGCGCGACGGGCCTGAATGAAGCCTCTGAATGGTGCAATTCCTGTTCCTGGGCCAATCATGATGATTGGTTTCTCTGTTTGCTCCGGAAGCTGAAAATTGGATTGCGGCGTATTGATAAAGCAGGCTACCTTGTCGCCCTCGGAGCGTTCTGCCAAATAATTCGATGCAATTCCTTTGTATTCCCCGTTGCCGCTTAAAGCATTCCCACGGACGACGCTGACCGTGATGCTTGCTTCTCCTTCCTTGTGGAGCGGTGAGCTTGAAATAGAGTAGTATCTTGCTTTTAAAGGTGGCAGTAAAGCCAGGAAACGTTCAAATGGGATTTCACATGCAAGGTACTTTTCTGTCAGATCAAGCATGGTCATGCGCTTGTTCAGGATTTCTCGTTTATAGGTACTGTTGTCCTCAAGAAGATTTTCAAGTTCTTTTACATGTGGAGGACATACCGTGTGAGTGGCAAGCGCCCGAATCTGAGACCGGGTGGCTGGTTCTTGGAACTCCACATGATTGGATAGTAACTCCTCGAGTTTTATAGGTTTTCCTGTAGGAAGATGGGCAGCTTTTCCCGAATCTCCAGTCAGATTGACATAATCCTGGCCATTCAGGTTGAATCGACTGAGCACTCGCTCGACAAGTTCAGATGGATTTTGAGGAAGAACCCCGAGATGGTCACCTTCCTGATAGTGAATGCCCTCTGGCACAGTTAGCTCTATATGCCGTGTACTTCTTCCGCTTTCTACATGTTGTAATTCGAGATTCCTTTTTACAATCGATGTAAATGCATGATGGGTGCGGGCGAGTGGCGTGCCGCTCACATTACTTACGAAGTTCATCGTAATCGAGCTGACTACCCGATCATTCATATTCACTTCGATGTTCAGGGTTTCGGCAAGATTTGGCCAAAGTGCTTCTGTCCATTTCTCATAATCCCCTTCAAAATCATCGCTTGCATCTCCATAGCCTGTTTCTGACAGCCTCACTGCTCCTTTTTGTTCCAGCCGTTCATCAATGAAAATCGGAATGCGTTGGTACGTATTGGCCCAATTGCGGTCTCCGCAGCCAAAGACCGCATAGTGAACACCATCCAAAGTGGCATCATGACTTTCCTTCAGCCATGAAACAAAGTCATCCGCATTATCAGTGGGATTTCCATTATAAGATGCCGAAACTATGAGAACGGCCCCTTCTTGAGGAAGTCGATTGGTGTAATCATTCAAAGGGGCAACCCTGGCATTGAAGCCTTGTAGCTTCCCTGTTTCAGCAAGATCACGAGCAATCCCTTCAGCAGTTCCCATGTTTGATCCAAACAGGACGAGTAATGGTGTGCCATGCGCAGATTCGATGGAAGATGCCGTGGCTCCTTTGTCCGCAGACTTTGGTTCTGGAGAAGCAACGGTAAACGACATCGCCGGCTTTCTAGGTGAAACGCGCATGGTCAACCCGTCCGGTTTGAGAGTCAAGGTTTCTTTAACATCCAATTGATAATCTTCATGATCAATCAAGTCAAAGTGCTGTAAAACCATTCCGAGCACCAATGTCGCTTCATGAAGGGCAAACTGCTGTCCGATACAGGCTCGCTGCCCGTTTCCAAACGGTTTATAAGCATGATAAGGGATGGAATCCAAATTCTCGAACCGCTCAGGAATGAATGATTCAACGTCATCACCCCAAACGGATGGATCACGGTGAAGCTCAGGAATAAGCAGCGTGAACACATCCCCTTTATTCACGGTGTATTTTTCGGCCAAAATGGTATCTTCTTTCGCATAAACGGAAAACGCCGGAGCTGTCGGCCACAGACGAAGCACTTCATTCAGCACCATACGGACATATTTCAGCTTTTTCACTTGTTTGTAATCAGGAACATCATCACCCAGCACTTCATCGACTTCCTGCTGTGCTTTTTTTAACTTGTCTCTATTATTCATGAGGAAATAGATGGCGAACGATAGGAGGCCGCTCGTCGTTTCATGTCCAGCTATTAAAAAGGTAATGATTTGAAAACGAATATTTTCATCATCCAGTGATACGCCCGTTTCAGGATCGACTCCTTTCAACATATGTGAAAGAAGGTCATCTTCTCCCTGATCACCATTTTGTTTTCGGTCAGTAATCATTTCATCCACTAGAGAGAACATATATTGAATGTCTTCCCTGAATTGTTTTTTAGACTTGACCATCAGTTTATCTTGAATGCCAAGTCGCTGCGTTTGGCTCATCGCTTCATCCAACGCACGCACCATACTGGTGACAAAAGGATGGGTGGTCTCCCGATAAAAACTGTTAAAGCGGTAATTGAACCCGCAGAGACCGATCGTATCCAAGGTCAAACGTGTCATATCTTCAGGAACATCAATCACATCAGCCGGATTCACGCGAGCCCATTTCTGAATGAGTTGGGTTGCAAGATCCACCATTTTAGCATGATACCCCTTCATTGCCTGCTGGCTAAAGCTGGGCAGCAGGATGTTATGGGCCTTTTTCCAATTCGGCTCGGCCGTTTCACTTGTGAAGAGACCATCGCCACCAAATGCTCGCACTTTTTGCAGTGAAGGACCGACTTTCTTATCAAACCTTGTTTCATCACAAATTTCTTTAGCGAGGGCAGCACTGGATACGAATGTAGAGATGCGACCAGGAAATTGGAATTGAAAAACCGGTCCAAGTTCTCGTGCCAGCTTCATATATGACTGAAGCGGTTTATCCTTATCTATTATAGGCAGGCTGCCTAGGGGGCCATATGACTTTGGCTGTGGAAACTGAGTTGTATTTTCCATTTTATTAGCACCTCTTTTATTAGATTAAAATGCGAAATGAACGTTCATTCCGCTTAATTATTGAAAATGTCTCAAACGTGCAACCGGACAGAATCCCAAAAACTTTCTTCCACATCTGCCAAAAGCTTTGATTCAGGTTCTAGCTCCCCAATGCGGACAAGCTGCGCAAGCTCAAGAAAATGCTCCTTAATTTCTTTTTTCTCTTTTCCTGAATCAAAGAAAGTTTTAAATATATTCAAAAAATGGGCTCCACTATGAATCTTTATAAAGAGCTAGATCCTGCCCTGTCGTAGAATGAACCATTGATTTGAAAATATGGTGGAACTGATTGGGAATCGAATCATCATGATTCACCCTTTTTAGATGCGGAATGAATGTTCATTTCTGTTAATGTAAGTGTATACTCATTAAAATTCCATCTCAATCGCGCATAGTACCCATATTTTGTGAATTCTTTATAAACAAACAGAGACAAAAGACCTATTCATCTTATTTAAACGATTCAAACTGTCACTAAACAACATCTTTTGACTCATAAAAAAAAGAGCTGATCGCCACAGCTCTTGTATTGGTTAGCTAAAGTAAGGCTCATGCCCTTTATTAAGTTAAACTTCATGTTTACCCATTAAATGAAAAGAGCTTACGCATGATTATAGCGTTCAGATAGTTTCTTTTTATGTGCATTAAACACTTCTTCCAATGGGATATCGTACTTATTCGCAATCACAATCAAGTTACCTAGTACATCTCCCAATTCTTCTGTTAACTCCTGTTTATTCTCTTCAAACGTACCGCTTACTTCATCAGGTCTATCCCTGCCAATCTCAAGGGAGCGAATGGCGCGTGCAACCTCGCCAGTTTCTTCTGCCAAAAAGCCAATGCGAATGAAGATGTCCAATTTTGACCATCCTCGTGCTTCATAATAATCTTTTACCCATTGTTGAAATTCAGTGACGTCCATATTCATCCACCTTTCATTCAGATGATTCAAGTTTAACAAATCCCCCTGAATTTTGTATGATAAGAAAGGAAGATTACTGAATGGGAGCTGTGATATTTTGAAAAGTCTAGCTGTATTTTGTGGATCAAGCATTGGTGCATCTGCTGTCTATGTAGAAGAGGCTAAAAACCTGGGTGCGGAACTGGCAAAACGTAATATTACCCTTGTTTATGGGGGCTCAAGTGTAGGAATCATGGGTGCAGTTGCAGATTCCGTTTTGGAAGCAGGCGGAAATGTAATTGGAGTCATGCCAGATTTTCTAGAAAAAAAAGAAATAGCGCATAAGAGCCTGACCGAACTGATTGTCGTGGAATCCATGCATGAAAGAAAAGCAAAAATGGCTGAGCTTGCAGATGGGTTTATGGCTTTGCCAGGCGGACCAGGAACATTAGAAGAATTCTTTGAGATCTTCACTTGGGCTCAGCTGGGACTTCATCAAAAACCTTGCGGGCTCTTAAATATTAATCATTATTATGATCCTTTGGTCGCTTTATTCAATCATATGTCCGACGAAAAGTTCCTTCATGAAAAATTCCGTTCCATGGCGCTGGTAGATGTTGAACCAAATGGACTCCTTGATCAATTCAATACATATGAACCGCCAACCGTAAAAACCTTCATTACTGAAAAACAGACCTGATCGTTCAAAAGCAACAGGCCAAGGTCAATAGTGCCTTGGCTTTTCTCCTATTGAAAGATCAATCGCCAAAAGCAAATATGAGCTCTGTCTCGCATACAGTTTCTCCATCAACAGTAGCCCTTCCTTGTCCTTTGCCGATAGGACCTTTTAAGCGAGTAATCTCCACTTCTAAACGTAATTGGTCCCCTGGTCTTACTTGCTTTTTAAAGCGACAATTATCGATCCCAGCCAATAGCCCCATACGCCCTTGATTTTCTTCTTTTGTAAGCATAATAACAGCACTTACTTGTGCTAAAGCCTCAACGATCAATACACCTGGCATCACTGGGTGATTTGGAAAATGCCCATTAAAAAACTCTTCATTTGCTGTTACATTTTTAATGGCCACCGCTCTCTTTCCTTCTTCCAATTCCAAAACCCTATCAACTAAAAGAAATGGATAGCGATGCATGATAATATCTTTGATTTTTTGTATATCAATCAATAGTAAGTCCCCCATTGCGATGAATTGTTTTCACTTTATTTTACCATCAGTATCATCATATGGATATTTTTGTATCTATCTCACTGCTCTTCGTTCAACAAAAAAAGGCTGCCTGAGCAACCCTGTTTGTTGATTTCTCTTACAAATCCTTTGATTTTTTTTCCTTCGATTTAGTTAACGGGGATAGAACCAATTGTTCATACCTCTCATAACCACCTAAAAATTTATGAATCAAGCTTATTTTCGGAACAACAAGGTAAACCACCAAGCCTGAAATGGTACTTATAATAGCTCCTGCCAGCACATCCGCCGGAAAGTGGACACCTACCCAAATACGGGAAATGCCAACAAGGAAAGCCAGCATGATCCATAACAACCACCATCCTCTTTTGAAAAGCCAAAAGGATACACAAAACGAGAAAAACAAAATGGTATGATCGCTTGGAAATGAATTATCCACTGCTTTTTCAATTAACTTATTAACATTTGCCAGCTCAGCGAATGGTTGATTATTCGAATGCAATCCCCCTRCCATTTTCCCCATCACTTCAGCAATTACAAACGTAATCATCCCACAAACAACCATCATTCTACTCTGTTCATTTCGAGTGAACCAAATTACGATGACTCCTAAAGCCAAAAAAAATACCATGTACTCGGCAATGAAAATGGCAGAAGGATTTAAATAAGTGTATTGTTTCCCTAAGTCATTTATCATTCTAAATACATGAATATTCAGTTCAAAAAAACTCATTTCATACCCGCCTTTCCTCTTTTTCTTTCATATTAAAAGAGAAAGGGGGTAAATCTCCATCGATTTCCCTAACAGTTTAAGCTGTCATCTTACAATATTGTCACGTGGTCGTACTAACAGATCAAGAATTTCGAAAACTGTAAAAATTATCCCATGATCCATATTAAGTCTGTATTAACTTCTTAAATCTGACTTCTTTTCTTCATACAAAAAAGAGCTGCCGGCAAGCACCCCCTTTTATCAAAGATTTTTGGAGGTTAGGATTTTACTTATCCTTTGTACCAGAAAAAAGAGATTCCACCTCTTTTTCCTATAAAATCTATCTTGGGGGAATAATTACGTGTGTAAATATATGTTAAAGTAAAAAGCTTTCTAACAAAAGAGGGCTTTGTTGTAGCGACAGCTTCTGATGGAGAAGATGGTTATCTTACGTTAGTGCCTTGCGCGATAGGATTCTCAATGAGAGATGTGATATATTGAAAACTCTAGCACACTTGTATACGGGGGTAAAAAATGCTGCACATAGAGAACAATTCAGATACTGTAATCATGGTCATTCACGAAATTTATGGATTGAACGAACATATGCAGGGCTTTTGTGAGGCATTATCAAAACAGGACTTTGATGTCATCTGTCCGAATTTGTTAGGTCGCGAAACGCCTTTTGATTATTCCCAAGAGGAAGCTGCATATCGTCATTTTATGGAGAACGTAGGTTTTAAAGAAGCTTTACATAAAATAAGGGATATAATATCGGATGTTAAAGATGAATACAAAAAAATATTCATCATTGGATTTAGTGCAGGGGCAACTGTAGCTTGGCTGTGCAGTGAGGAAGAATGCGTCGATGGAATAGTTGGATACTACGGTTCCCGTATTAGAAATTATGTAGAATTAACGCCACAATGCCCTGCACTGCTATTCTTTCCGCAAGACGAGCCATCGTTTGATGTGGACGAGTTAATTTCAGCTTTAGAAATAAAGAATATCGAAGTGCATAAATTCAACGGAAAACATGGATTCAGTGACCCTTACAATTCAAAATATCATGTAGAATCAGCGCATAAGGCATTTAGCAAAATGATGAAATATATTCTGGAACAGTAAATGAATGAACTGAACGTTCAACCTAACATCGTTTTGTATTGATCCAATGTATCGAACCAGCATCACTATGGGGATGACAGTCCGTTTGAACCTTTTTGTACTCTATTTCCAATTCTTTTAAGGATAACTTCATAAGCTTTTCCACAGTCATATTTACATGATGGACCATAAGCTTATGGATTAATTCCTTCCGTCTTTCTTCCACACCTTTTCTCATTGCACCCTCTCCTTTTAATTACTTGGTATTAGAGGAATAACCGCCTCACCCGCATTTTCTGAAGTTAACTGAAATGATTTATATCTTCAGACAGGGGGAACTGTCATCGGAAGAGGATTCCTTCTCTTCAATTTTACGTATTTTAATATATTCCTTCTCTAAATCGGTTAAGGTTAATTCAAATAGATGTATGTCATTCTTTTTATAGACACCCTCGTTAATCAACTTGTTGATTAGGAAGTCTCTTTTCTTCTCAATTGCATTACGTAATAAAATCCCCATAATAAATCCTCCTTTATTATATGAACTTCTACGGATTGGAACAGCCTTGAAATAAGTTCAATCGGAATTTGCCGGCTGGCTCATTCACAAAAAAACCGGTGACATCTCTTTACATTAAAGAAAAGTCTCCGGTTTTCCGGTCAATTAACCTATAATTCCTATTGAATTACTAAGTATTGTTGTTACCTATACTACAAACTCTGTGCTCCGTAGTCAACACAAAGTTTTGATTTTCTTGAATTTAATATTTTTTGATTCTGCTTTTGGGTAAGCACTTTTTTATTTTTCTGTTTGTTTCGCTTCATCAAAAGCAGTTTTCACCTTATCCAACAGATCTTTATCCGAAATCAATCGATAACCTGTAAGCGCAAGTGCTTTTGCACCAGTCAGGATGGCTTTGTCCCCAGCTTGAGACTTAGCACAGTCGCGGAATTCATTCGTATGGGCAATCAACTCATCCGGTCCAATTTTTATATAAGGATGGGCTGTCGGCACTACATGGCTTACATTACCCGCATCCGTCGAGCCAAAACCACTCTCTTTTCGTGGAGCCACCGTTTCCCCCAATTGAGCCAGTTCTTCTTTTAACAATTCATCCAGGACTGGATTAATGACAAAATCAAGTACTTCATTTTGGAAACGTTCGACTTTAACCGTGCTTCCTGTGGCAAGTGCTGCCCCTTCAGCAACAGTACGTATTTTACGGGATACTTCTTGGCATAGTTTCCAAGTTGTTGCTCTAATGTAAAATCTGGCAGATGCATATTCAGGAATGATGTTAGGCGCTTCCCCGCCATTGGTGATGATTCCGTGGATTTTGACCTCGCTTGGAAGCTGCTGACGCAAAGCATTAATGCCATTGAACAGCTGAATCACCCCGTCAAGCGCATTCACGCCTTGTTCAGGAGCAGCAGCTGCATGTGCTGATTTTCCGTAAAAATGAAAATCAAGGGGATCGACAGCCAAAAATGGACTGGTTATACCCGTTTTTCCTGCAGGATGGATGATGATGGCTGCATCCACACCATCAAATAGACCGTGCTTCACAAAGCTGCCTTTTGCGCTTCCATTCGGTCCTCCCTCTTCAGCCGGTGTACCGAAAACAATCACCTCTCCGCCTGTTTCCTCCAGCACTTGAGCCAGGGAAATGCCTGCTGCAACACTCGTTGTGCCGATGATATTATGACCGCAAGCATGACCTAAACCCGGCAATGCATCATACTCGGCTAAAAAGGCAATTGTGGGTCCTTCCTTTGAAGAGGTTTTTTTGGCGATGAATCCTGTTTCATGTCCAGCTATATTGCGAGTCACTTCAAATCCTTCATGTTGGAGTATTCCGGTTAACGTGTCGGAAGCGAAGAACTCCTGATTCCCAATTTCGGGTTTGGAATGAATGGCTTGACTCGTTCCGATATATAATTCGGAATGAAGGTCGATTTGATCTTCAATGATTTTCTGATGCTGCTCCCGTACTAATTCTCTCGCCATATTCTTATCTCCCTTTTCATTTATTGGTTTAAAGAGCCGGATAGGCATCCTTCAATCCATCCGGCATCCCTTCACTTTGTCCTCATCATCATTTTTCAATGGCTGGTTTTGTCCAAGCATCCTGGTAATTCAATAATTCATCTACAGAAACATATGCAGGAATGGTGTTTCCTTTAAACGTTTTTTTAATGAATGCCTCCACTTCTTTCGAGTGATAAAGTTCCACTAATTTTTTCAGCTCAGGACGATCGGCATTTCCCTTTTTAACTGCAATGATATTAATATATGGTTTCGCCGTTTTACTTTCATGGAATAAAGAATCTTTTAATGTAAGTCCTGCTTCGACGGCAAAGTTATTATTAATGGCTGAAGCATCGGCATCATCCAAAAGACGCGGTGTATTGCCGGCAGCAACAGGTTGGATTTTCAATTTTTTCGGATTATCCTTAATGACTTCCAAAGAGCCCGATCCATTGAATTCCTCTTTCAATGTAATCAATCCAGCTTCTTGAAGAAGGAGTAAGGAACGGCCAAAGTTTGTTGCTTCATTAGGAACGGCTATAGTCGCGCCATCTGGAAGACTTTTAAGACTTTTATGTTTTTTCGAATAAAGGCCCATTGGTGCAATTACAGTCGACCCGATGGCCTCTAATTTCAAATTTTGATCTTGGATGAATTCATCGAAGTAGGCGACCGTTTGGAATGAATTCGCATCAATTTCACCTTCACTTAACGCAAGGTTCGGTTGGATATAATCATTAAACGTGACCAGTTCGATATTCAGCCCCTTCTTTTTCGCTAAGCTGACAATGTATTCCCACGTTCTCGTATCCCCGTTGCTGACACCCACTTTCACTGTTTTCACATCATCCGAACTGCCTGATGCACCCTCTTCGTTCCCACATGCTGCTGACACGATGGCCAATGCCAATACTATGATCGTTAATAAGATTTTCTTCATTTCCCCAACCTCCTGTTATTTTTATCTTCTTCTGATTTTTTTTGAAACGAAATTCCCGGTGGTTTGCAATAATTGAACGATGATCACGAGCGCCGCCACTGTGACGACCATCGTCATCGTATCGAACCTTTGATAACCGTAAGCCAAGGCTAAATCTCCTACCCCGCCTGCACCGACAGCACCTGCCATGGCTGTAGAACCAACCAGCCCGATTGTCGCTGTTGTAAATGTAAGGATCAACGAACTAAGTCCCTCGGGAATCAAAAAGCGATAAATGATTTGCCATGTCGTCGCCCCCATTGCCTGAGCTGCCTCGATGATCCCTTTGTCCACTTCCAACAGGGAGTTCTCCACAAGCCGGGCAATATAAGGAGCCGCGTAAAAGATAAGCGGAACAATGGCTGCATTCGTTCCGATCGCACTGCCTACAATCATTCTAGTAAACGGAATCAGTGCTACAAGCAAGATGATGAAAGGAACCGACCGCAATATATTGATGATCGGATTCAATACATTAAAGATCCATTTATTCTCCAGGATATGACCCTTTCTAGTAATGACAAGCAGGATACCTAGCGGGAGCCCAATCAATCCGGAAAATACCAATGAGATGGCTACCATATAAAGTGTGTCACCGAAAGCGGTCGACAGCTGCTCTGCCGTTATTTCCATTCCCCAAAGCGTATTACCCATTTACCTGCACCTCCTGGACGAGAATCCCCTCATCTTTAATATATTGATAAGCCTTGCCCACCTCTTTTTTGTCACCTGTCACTTCGATGATCAAATTCCCAAAAGGCGTTTCTTGAATTTCAGAAATATTGGCTGATAATACACTTAAATGAACATCATATTTCTTCGAGATGGTTGAAAGTAAAGGAGTACCCGAAGTAGTCTCAATAAAATTAATTTTCCAAATAATCGGGATATGGGACCCTATACTTTTCAGGAAACTTTGTGGAATCTCGTCATGTATGACCGTTCTCACGAAGTTTTTTGAAATATCCGTTTGCGGCTTCGCAAAAACTTCGAAAACCGAACCTTGTTCAACGACGCATCCGCCCTCCATGACCGCTACCTTATTGCAAATTTCCCTGATGACAGACATTTCATGAGTGATTAGCAGAATGGTAATATTGTATTCTTTATTAATTTTTTTTAAGAGCTGCAGTACTGCACTCGTTGTTTGTGGATCTAATGCAGATGTAGCTTCATCACACAATAAGATCGATGGATTGGTAGCCAATGCCCTCGCAATTCCGATCCGCTGCTTTTGACCGCCGGATAATTGTTCCGGATAACTCTTTGACTTGCTTGATAAGCCAACGAACTCTAACAGCTCGCCTACCCGCTTTTTGATTTCTTTACCAGGGGTTCCGGACAAAACGAGCGGCATGGCGATATTATCAAAAACGGTCTTTGAGTTAAGCAAATTGAAATGCTGAAAGATCATCCCGATTTTTTTCTTTTCAGCCCGTAATTCCTTTGGGTTCAATTTGGTTAAATCCTTGCCGCCAACAATCACCTGACCATCTGAAGGGTGTTCCAGCAAATTGACCAACCTGATCAATGTACTCTTCCCGGCTCCGCTATAACCGACTACACCGAATATATCCCCCTTTTCCACTGTCAAATTAATGCCCTTCAAAGCCTCGACAGTCTGTTTCTTTGTTTGATAAACCTTTTTAACATTTTGAAACTCTATCATCCAATCTCCCCCCATGCTGTTTATTTGTACAAATTCATTATCAGAAAAGAGCTTTGCAAAGTTTCATAATGATCGGGTTAAATTTTCGAAACTCACGAGTAAATGCACGAAACTCACGAGTAAATGCACGAAACTCACGAGTAAATGCACCAATTCTCCAAATAACCATATACATTCTGAATAAACAAAAGAGGCCTCCTCCGTCATCAGACAGAAGAGGCCTCTTTTAGACATAAAAAAGAGTAAACTCTTAAATTAATTATCTAAGAAAAGCTCCTTCTTATCTTTCAAACTTTCGTCCGTTGGAATTAGCACAGTATTTTTACAAAAGTAAAAACCCGCTGCCGAGGTATCATAGGGCCAAGTCCCTCCACATCTCTTGATAAGAATTAACGTTATATTTAATTATGTCCTTCACTATATATTCTAATTTCCCTAAAGTCAACCATATTTTCCATCATTCTAAACATTTTCACAGTATAGTCAATTGACGTTTTTTTTATTATATAAATATAATTCTTTCTCTATTTTATAATGATTTGCTCATTCTCCACAACATAGAAGTCGCTCAGTTATAACAGCTACAGATTATCTGTAGCCTTTTACACTGTCTACTTAGAGGGGATAATATCTCTGGAGAGCCTCAACTTTAATTAACTAATTATGAAAAAAATGTTAATTAAATATTGATTATTCATATAATTCAAAATATCATTAACAAAGAAGTTAAATACATAAAATGAGGTGGGATTCTTGGGATTTTCAAAAATATTATTATCAACAAGTCTATGCTTCACGTTATTTTCAGGTTTTTCATTATCAGAGGCAAAAGCAGAAACAAGTGAAGACCCTATTGCAATAGAACCATTTGCTTGTACAGAAGTAGGGACTTACACAACATCTTATAAATCTAAAACAACTTCAACAAAAACTGAATTTACACATTATGCAACAAATAATAGTAGTGTTACTGATAGTGTTACTAGATCTGTTCAAATTTCTCATGCTGCTACAGTAAGTATAGGAGGAGAAGCATCATTTAAAGTACTACAAACAGGGGCAAAAATAACAGCTAATGTTGGGTATGGATATAATAGTACAAAAACTCTTTCTACAACTTGGTCTATTCCGAAGGGAAAATGGAAATTAACTGCAGGAAGTAAATGGGTAAAAGCCACTGGAACTCGTTATAAAGTTGTTGCACCTTGTAATTTAACAAACGGAACTACTACAACTGCTAATTATACTTATGCAACATGGAGCGATAAAGTTAAACAATAATGATATTTCGAGATTTGAAGATTTTTTTTACTAATAAACAGAGGTGTTAAAATATGCTTTTAAAATATATTTGTCCTTTTATCATTTGTATGTCCCTTCTAATGGGGTGTAATTCTTCAGAAAAGACAAGTGAAAGAAGTGCCAATAATCCAATTGAATCTGAACAGAATAATTCATCTATTCAGAAAAACAAATCATTAGAAAACAAGTTGCGCCCCCCTAAATTTAGCATAACAAATTTCGAAATGAATTATATTCCTAAGAATAAGGAATTAACTTTTCTTATGAATTACGAAATCGATGTAGACATATACGAAATCTTACAAGAAAACACTCAAAAAATTTACTTTTCACTTGAGTACCCTGAAGCAGTGTACGATATTTTTCATAATAAAAATAGTGAATTATTGTTAGCAGAGCAACCTAAAGGCTATAAAACTAAATATCAAACTCAATTCAAAATAAGCATCGATTTAACGACAAAAGAATTAGAGAAAATAAAAAATAACTTATCTGGCTTTAACCTTATAATAGCTGACAAAGATAAGGATGCAATTGCTCATTTTATTGATTTAAATGGTTTTAATACCTTTGATCCTGATACTTCAAATTCTACTCATATAGATGATACAACTAAAAACTAATACTCTAACATAGGCCCTAATGAATTACATAAGCTAATAAATTGAAGTATTACATGCAGAGATCATCAGAATTTAGTTGTTAATCCCCATTTGTTAATTACTACGTTGACATCCCCTTGCTCCAGTTATTCTGGAGCCTTTTTTTTACCTATTTATGATAAATAGGATGTCATGGGTAGGCTTAAAGAGGCCCTTTCGTTTTCGTTCCTTGATGAAAAAACATTTGCCATCTGCCATTCGCATATTTCCAGATTGAACTTCTTAAGGTATGCTCCCCTCTACCTTCATCAAAAATCCGATATGTCGTTAATACGGTATCTTCGGACAATTGGTGCATGTCAAAATCGCTTAAGATCATGGTCACCGCTCCTATTCCTTCTTCTCCGATACAATCACTTTTAGTCCATATTCGACCCGAACTGCCGAACTCAAAGAAATCATCTTTCAATAATGATGAAAGCTCTTCTGGAGATGTACGGATTTCAGATTTTAATAATTTCTCCTCCAGCTGCTGCACATGCGCTTTTAACGAAGACCATTCGTTTTCCATTCATTCCATCCCCTTTTACACTTATATGTGCATGGACTATGAACTACTTCCCAAGCTAATTGTAAAATCATATATAATACATACTAACAATATATCCCAGATGGTGGTGAAATTAATGATCGATGCTATCAAAGATTTTTTATCCAGTTCATTGTTAATTATCAGCTGGCTTATATTTGCGGTCAGCAGCATTTTTTTCATTTTTTCTTTTTTAACCATCTTTGCCATACCTATATTTCTCTTGTTATTTTTAACAGGGTTACTTTGCTTCTCTATTTCCAAGAAACTGGACTGGAGACAGACCTCAAACTAAAAAGGGATTAGAATACTTTACGTTAAGTTGTTAATGCCTACAGTCTTTTTACTATGATCCAGTGGTTTTAGATCTTGGTTGGCCGAATTATACAGGAATAGGTCGAAACTGGAGGTCGAATTAATTTAAATTTGGTCGAAGCGAGCGCCTGCAGTGGATTGGAACGGTTGTAGTACAAACCCTCCAAAACGACCCTCCAAAACG